>NZ_CP092480.1:337500-637500 GCF_022429645.1 Lutibacter sp. A80 | reverse complement strand
TTGAACCAGCAGAAGTTTGTAAATAAGCACTAGTTGGTAATGTAGTTGAATTTTGTTCTACTTTATAAATAGAATTGTAAATACTATAATATAAATTTCCACTATCATCTTTATCTAATAAAGTTGGGTGTGTTCCCTCAGGAAAATCTAATTGAGAAATTATTGTATTTGTTGATGTATTAATTTTCAAGATACTTCCAATAGTATTTTCTTTAACTGTCCAATCTGGATTATAAACTGTTTTTCCTTCACATAAAACAACTAAGTTTCCAGAATTATCAATAAATAATTCATCTGGATTGTCATTTACAGTTATTTCTGTTACTCCATTTGTTGCGATATCAATAACAGATATTATATTGTTGCTTCCGTTTCCTCCTTTATGAGAAACATATAATTTTCCATTATTTTCAATTATTCTTTCCACTCCAATTGATAATGAAATTGTACTTGTAACTTCAAATGTGTTTAAATCTACAATTGCAACATAATCATCATCAATATCTGCTCCGTAAGATCCTTCAGCCCAATTAGTAACATAACCTTTATCACCAACAATAGCCATATATCTTGGCTTTTTTAAACCTGTAGTAATAACCCCTACTTTTTCAAAAGTATATCTATTTACTACTGTTATTGTATTTTGATTATCAACAATTAAATACGCATAGTTTTCATCAAAAGAAATTGATTGTAAATAATTGCTTAATTCTTCATTATTTACTGTTTTATAAATTAAGCTTTCTGTAGTGGTAAAGTCGTTAGATACATAATAAACAGATCCTGAGCTTCCTCCTTCACCACTTACAATAATCCCATTTTCATAATCACCTTTTGGCAATTGAGGTTCATCATCTTCATCCTCACACGATACAAATATTATGCTTAGTATAAATAAGCTAAGTAAAAATTTACTGATTTTCATAATTTAAAATTTATAGTTTATGTTTATATTAAAATTTCTGTTAGGCATTGGTCTACTAGGTAAAACTTCGTATAGTTTATTAAATACATTGTTTACTTTTACTCCAAAGCTTAAATTTTTATTTTCTTTTTGAAATAATTTATAGCCTGCACCAATATTTCCAACATTATAATATGTTAAGATATAATTGTCTGAATTATCGGTTGTTGTATAAACTTCACCATTAAATAAATGCTGGTAAAACATATTAATTCTTTTATACGTATAGCTAAAACTAGCATTCGCCAAATGCTTAGGTACATAGGTTAAATACTTATCTGTACTTTTATCTTTGGCAATTGTATAGCTATAGTTTAGATTGAAATTAAAAAGATGTTTATTAACTTTTTTATTTAAAGCAAGCGTAAATTCTACACCTTTATTAACTGCTTCATCAACATTAATTGGTGTCCAAATGCCTGGTCTTTCAGGATCTCCACCTGGAGTCCAAACAATTTTATCTTTAGAATCTATATAATACACTCCTAAATCTAACTTAATTTCATTGGTTTTATAGCCTATTCCAAATTCACCTTGTATAGAAGATTCTGGAATTAAATCTAAATTACCCAATGCTGGCCAATACAAATCATTATACGTTGGAACTCTATAATTTTTAGACCCATTGAATCTAATAAATGTATTTTTCAAGGGTTTTAATTCTGCACCTAAAGCAAAAATAAAAGGCACATTATAATCTGAATTAAAATCTTTTCGAACCTTGGCATTTATTGAGCCAATGTTTTCAATATGTTGTGTATAAATAAGTGATTGTGAAAATTGCTTTCTATTTTTTTCTTCAATCTCATCTGTTTTACCAAGAACAGATTCTAGTTCAGAAAAGGTTTCAATACTTGAATTTGGGGTTATTTTATAGTTGAAATTATACTTTAACAAGTATCTTTTCGACTTTCCGAAGTTATAAGCATCATAATTTTTATCAGCAAAATATCTATACTCTTGCGTTAAATAAGCAAATTTAACAGCATGGGTAAATTCATTTTTATGATAACTATATTCTAATAAGTTTCTAAAATTATAATCTTTATATTTTTCTTTAGCTGCTGAAGGATTTGGAAGTGTTCCAGAAAACTCACGATTACCATTGTATTTAGTAGAATATACACTCAATTTACTGAAATCATTGAATTTATAGGCAATACCTAAACTAAAACTTAAGTTATTATAAGCTCCATTTTCATTTTTTAATCCGTCTGTTTCTAACCATTTGTAGTCATTTTCAGATTGATTATAAGAAACTCCAATTTTAGCAGCTACTTTAGCTGTTCCATAAGAAAACTTGTATAAATTATTGTAGGTATTAAAACTACCTACTGAAGAAACTAATTGATTGGTTAAATGCTTTCCAAAACGTAATTGATCATTTAAATGAACCGTTCCTCCAATAGCTCCAGAACCAAATTCTATACTTCCTCCTCCGCTTCTAACATTTATATTATCAACTAAATTTACATTTAAAGCATTAAATCCCGTTTGTCCATTGTTAATTGAGTTTATATTAATCCCATTCCAAATAACTGCGGTGTTAGAAGCACTTGTTCCTCTAAAACTAGCTGAACTGGTTCCACCAGCACCATATTCTTTAATATAAATGGGTGTATTAAATCTCAATAATGTTGAAAAACTTTCTGTATTTTTAATAATTACAGAATCTGATAGAGTTAAAACTTTATATCCTTTAGAGTGCTTTTGTAATATTACAGTATTTAAATTTACAACCTTTAAATGCTGAATACTATCTTGCTGAGCAAAAGAATTGCTACTAATTAAAAAAATAATACATAGAAGGATATATCTCATCATAATTACCTTTCTCCCGAAAGTTTTAATTAATCTGATTTTGGCAGGTCTCCTGGCTTGCGTATTGTTATTTACCTTCCCGTTTGTATAACAGTGGTTTAAGTTTAATAACAATCATCGAATAATCGACTAAGCTTACAGTTGCGGGAACAGCGTTGGACTTTAACCAACTTCCCTTTTAACTCGTTTTATATTATATATTCGAGTACCATAATCAGCTGCGAAAATAATTAATTAAGTTTAATTAGTATCATATTTTTATTAAAATATTACATTTGCCAAAATTTTAATCTATGATTTACTATATAACTGGTGGAGAACGATCTGGCAAAAGTAGCTATGCCCAAAAATTAGCTGAAAGCTTAAGTAATACTCCTTATTATTTGGCAACATCAAGAATTTGGGACAAAGATTTTGAAAAAAGAGTTGAACGCCATAAAAATGATAGAGATGAACGTTGGACAACCATAGAAGAGGAAACAATAATTTCTGAAGTAATTCCTGAAAATAGTGTTATAGTTATAGATTGCGTTACTCTTTGGCTTACAAATTTATATTTTGATTCAGAAAACAACGTAGAAAAAGCATTAGAATTGGCTTCAATTGAAATTGAAAAATTAGCTAAAATAAATGCTGAAATAATAATAATTTCTAATGAAATTGGAATGGGTGTTCACGCTCAAACACATATTGCAAGAAAATTTACAGAATTACAAGGTTGGACTAACCAACGCATTGCAAATAAAGCAGATAAAGCCATTTTTATGGTTTCAGGATTACCTCTTACGTTAAAATAAACAACTTTGTATGAAAACATTTAGCATCACTCCTACCAATAAAGATTTTCTTAAGGAAATAGCACATAAAATAGATCATAAAACAAAGCCATTAGGATCGTTAGGAACCTTAGAAATTATAGCTCAAAAATTATGTTTAATTCAAAATACTTTATCTCCTAAGTTAAGTAAACCTACAATGCTTGTTTTTGCTGGAGATCACGGTATTGTTAACAGTTATCCCGTAAGCTCTTGTCCACAAGAAGTAACACCGCAAATGGTATTTAACTTTTTACAAGGTGGTGCAGGAATCAATGTTTTTTGCAAACAACACGGTTTTGATTTAAGTGTAATTGATGCAGGTGTAAATTTTGATTTTGACAATTATGATGTTTTAATTAACGCTAAAATTGCAAAAGGAACTAGAGATTATTCTGTAGAACCAGCAATGACAAAAGAGCAATGTGAAAAAGCAATAGATGTTGCTGCTGAAATTGTTGCCGAAAAACACGCTAATGGTAGTAATGTAATTTCATTTGGTGAAATGGGAATTGGAAATACTTCTTCTGCTTCTTTATTAATGAGTGCTATTACAAAACAATCTATAGAAACTTGTATTGGTGTTGGAGCCGGTTTAACCGATGAGGGTTTAGCTAATAAAATTGATATTTTAACTAAGGTTCAAAAATTTCATGGTGTTAGTGAAAATCCACTGGAAAATTTACAAAATTTTGGCGGTTTTGAAGTTGCTATGATGACTGGAGCTATGTTAAAAGCTGCGGAGTTAAAAATGACCTTACTTATTGATGGTTTTATTGCTACTTCTGCCCTATTAGTAGCACAAGAAATTAATAAAAATGTATTGGATTACTGCTTATATTCTCACGTTTCAAACGAACAAGGACATATTAAAATGTTAGAATTTTTAAATGCTACACCAATTTTACATTTAGGTTTACGTTTAGGTGAAGGAACTGGTGCTGCGGTTGCATATCCTATTATTCAATCTGCGGAACTTTTTATAAATCAAATGGCTAGCTTTGAAAGTGCTGGTGTAGTTAATCCTACGGCGTAATTTATTATGAAAAAAGAACTCGATATATTTTTTACAGCTATTATGTTTTTTACACGAATTCCGTGTCCAAAATGGATAGATCATTCTCCAGAAATTTTGAATAAAAGCACAAAATACTTTTCTCTAATAGGTATTATTGTTGGTTGTTTTGGAGCCTTAATTTATTGGGGATTTTCGTTTCTTTTTCCTCAAACCATTGCAATTATTGCTAGTATGGTTGCTACTATTTGGTTAACAGGAGCTTTTCACGAAGATGGATTTGCAGATGTTTGTGATGGTTTTGGAGGTGGTTGGACCAAGGAAAAAATACTAACTATAATGAAAGATTCTAGGTTAGGCACCTATGGCACAATTGGTTTAGTTAGTATGTTAGTGTTTAAATTTACAGGCTTAAATTATCAACCAAATCAATTAATAATTACGATAGTTGCAGGTCATAGTATTAGTAGGTTTATTTCAGCTATTTTGTTGTATTTATATCCTTATGTTAGAGATGATATTACAAGTAAGGCAAAACCTATGGGACACGCTCAAAAATTTTCAATAGTTATTTGGAATGGCTTAATAGCACTAATTCCTTTGTTTTTTTATAACACTTATTGGATATTTTTAACTTTAATTCCTCCTTTTATTTCAATGTTGCTTTTAGGACGATTTTTTAAAAAATGGATTGGTGGTCAAACTGGAGATTGTGCAGGAGCAACACAACAAGTGGCAGAAGTTATATTTTATTTAAGTGTATTAGTACTATGGAAATTTATTTAATTAGGCATACAACGCCAAAAATTGAAAAAGGAATTTGCTATGGTCAAGCAGATTTAAATGTTGCTGATTCTTTTGAAGAAGAATTAAAGATTATTTTAAAATCCATTACTTTTGATGAAAATACAGTAGTTTATTCAAGTCCGTTAAAAAGATGTATAAAACTAGCTTCTAAATTTTCTAATAATGTTTTAACAGACAAACGATTAATGGAGTTAAATTTTGGAGATTGGGAACTTTTAAAATGGGATGATTTACCAAAAGAAGCATCTAATATTTGGATGAATAATTTTGTAACAGTCTCAACACCAAATGGTGAAGCCTATATAGATTTAGCTAAAAGAGCGAATGAATTATTTACCGAAATCTCGTCATTATCCGCAAAAAAAATAATTATTGTCACCCACGCAGGTGTTATAAGAAGTATTCTTTCAAAAATTAAGAATATTCATTTAAAAGATTCTTTTGATATAAAAGTTGAATATGGACAACTATTTAAAATCATAAAACAAAATAATACCTTTACCATACTTTAAAAACTAAATTTATGAATATATTTAAAAGCATTTTCTTTATACTTTTAACCTTTTTTTTAGTCGTTTCTTGTAATTCAAAAACTTCAAATAAAGTTGAAGAAGTAAAAGCTATTTCAAGTGTTAAATACGCTAAAGGCTTTGATATTATTAAAACAGAAACTGAAACCAAATTAATAATTAAAACTCCTTATCCTGGAGCAACTGAAGAAACTACTTACACAATTGTTACTGAAGATTCTTCTATAAAAAACGCCATTAAAGTTCCATTAAATTCTATTGTAGTTACCAGTTCTACACATATACCTGCTTTAGAATTGTTAGGTGTTGAAAATAAATTAGTAGGTTTTCCAAATACAGATTTTATTTCTTCTAAAAAAACTAGACAATTAATAGATACTAATTTAGTTAAAGAATTAGGGCACCCAGATAATATTAATACAGAAACATTATTAGATTTAAATCCAGATTTACTTATAGGATTTGCCATAAATAGTAACAATAAAATGTTTAAAACCATTGAGAAACTTGGAATTAAAGTAGCTTTTAATGGAGACTGGCTGGAAGAAACACCTATAGGAAGAGCCGAATGGATTAAATTATTTGGTATTTTATTTAACAAAGAAAAAAAAGCGGATAGTATTTTTAACCATATTAGAACTAATTATTTAACCGCTAAATCAATTGCTAAAAAATCTAAAGAAATACCTTCCATAATTTGTGGTGGATTATATAAAGATGTTTGGTATTCACCTGCGGGGAATAGTTTTGAAGCCACATTTTTAAAAGATGCAAACACCAATTATATATGGAAAGATTCCAAAGGAAAAGGAAGTTTATCATTAAATATTGAAAATATTTATGAAAAAGGAAAAGATGCCGATATTTGGTTATCACCTGGTTTTTATAAAACATTAAAAGACCTTGAAGAAAACAATATAGTTGGTTCAAAAATGAAAGCTTTTAAAAATAAATCAGTATTTTCTTACAATAATACTACTGGTGCAAAAGGTGGTGTTTGGTATTTTGAACTTTCACCTGTAAGACCCGATTTGGTTTTAAAAGATTTAATAAAAATTGCACATCCAGAGTTGTTGCCAGATTATAATTTTACATTTTATAAAAAGTTAAATTAATTAATACATTATGAAAAAACTTCGACCAAAATCTAATATTGATGAACTTTGCTATCCGTATATTTACGAAGATTCTTTATTATGTGATTATGAAATTTTAACCGATGCTTTAACCAGAACTGTTGGATGGGCTATTAATGATTTAGGTGTTTTAAGAAAACAATATTCAGAAAATATTGAGTTAAAACAGTTAGAAAAAGAATTAAAATGGTTGTTACCCTTATGCTTTCATTTAAATGGATCCATTAGAGGAAAACTTGCAATTACAGAGGAAGATCATCAACAACTTTTAGAAAATTACCGAAATTTTAAAACTATTACAGCAGAATCCATATCTGGTTTTGTTTTACCTGGTGGAGTTTCACCTGTTGGCATTTTAAACAAATGTTCGTCTATGTGTAAACAAGCCATTAGATTAATGGTGAAAATTCATAATGAAGAACAAAAAGAAGTAGCAGAAATATTACCAAAATTTGCAAATTTATTATGTAATTATTTTTTTACTGCCACTGTTTTAATAAATCAAGTAACAGGTTTTAAAGAAACTCCTTTTGTAAGTAAAAGTTATAGATAACCTCCTATTTTTAGAGGTTTTAATGAATAGAATTCTATTAATGTTATTGTTATTTAAAACAATGTTATTTGATCAGGATCGTCATCATCTATCTTTTTTTTAGGTGGAATTATTTTTGGCTTCTTTTTATTTTTATCCACTATAGATTTTTTAACTTCTGAAACTTCTACATCAATGGGTAAACTATCAACAACTTCCTCTTCTACTAATTCAACTTCATCTACAACAGGAGCTTCATATGGTAAAGGGTCTAGCATGTTAATTGTTTTAATTTTATCTGTAGTTAGCTGATTACCTTGTGCTTTAATTCCTTTTACAGCAATAAATTCTTCTAAATTTACTTCTATATTATCTAAACTACGTTTTGAAAATATAATTTCAGCCATAGGTCTATAATCCGTTGAAACAATTTCTAAATGTGATTTTTGATGTTCAGATATAAAAATTTCTTCTTTATTTGGATTGTCAATCATAAAGCGTTTTATATAATAACGCTCTTTTTCTCCATCGAAATAAATTGCTGAAATTGGTTTTTCTGGAATCCATTTTTCAAGAACAATAATATCTGATTCAAAATGTGTAGTAAGTTCTGGTTTTATAGTTTTTACAACTCCTTTTTGACTGATTATCAACAACCTATCTTCACCTTTAAATTCACCTAAAAGTTCTCCTCTATCATCTACATTTAAACGCTGTACAGTTTCGTCGAACCATATTTTACGTGGTTTTAAAGTAGATACACCTTCAGATTTTAATTCAATTTTTTTAATAGCATATTTTGTAACTGTATTTCCTTTAACTCCTCTTCCTTTAATTGCTAAATCGGAAAAATCAATATCCCATTTTAATTTTTTTATACTTCCAACAGCGCGTAAATTAATAGTAACTGTTTCTGCTTCACCATTAGGGTTTGCAGTAAAATATTGTATTATTGAAGCTTTTGTACCTGCTGTTAAATTATATTCTTTATCACGCGTTACACTTGTAACATTAAATCGTTTCATATAGCTAGGACCACTTCTACCGTCTCTATAAATCATATTATAAACAGTGCGTTTATCCTTCTTTTTAAATATGGCAATATGAATAATATCTTTTCCAACAAAAGTTTTTGTATCTACTTTTGTAACCATCATAACGCCATCTCTTCTAAAAATAATAACATCATCTATATCGGCGCAATCAGTTACATACTCATCTCTTTTTAATGAAGTACCTACAAAACCTTCTTCTCTATTAACATATAATTTTGTATTACGCATTACAACTTTTGTAGCAACTATATCATCAAATAAACGGATTTCAGTTTTACGTTCTTTTCCTTTTCCGTATTTGGCTTTCAGGTTTTTAAAATAATCAATTGCATAGTCTATTAAATTTTCTAAATGATGTTTTACTTCTGCAATTTTATCTTCTAAACTTTCAATAAATTGTTTTGCTTTATCTATATCAAATTTTGATATTTTTTTAATCCTTATTTCAGTCAATCGAACAATATCGTCTTCTGTTATTGCTCGTCTTAAATGTTTTATATAAGGTTTTAAACCTTCATCAATTGCTTTAATAACACCTTTCCAAGTTGTTTCTTCTTCAATATCTCGGTAAATTCTATTTTCAATAAAAATGCGTTCTAGTGATGCAAAGTGCCACTGTTCTTCCAATTCATTTAACTGGATTTCTAGTTCTTGTTTTAATAAACTTACTGTATGATCTGTAGATAATCTTAAAATATCTGACACACCAATAAATACCGGTTTATCATTTTCTATTACACAACATAATGGCGAAATTGAATTTTCACAGTTTGTAAATGCAAATAATGCGTCAATGGTTTTATCTGGCGAAATACCATTAGGCAAATGCACTAATATCTCAACATTTGCAGCAGTATTATCTTCAATTTGCTTAATTTTTATTGTTCCTTTATCATTAGCTTTTAAAATTGATTCAATTAAACTAGATGTGGTTGTTCCATAAGGAATTTCAGTTATTACTAAGGTTTTTTTATCGAGTTGCGATATTTTTGCTCTAGATCTAATTTTCCCTCCTCTTTTCCCATCATTATAATTAGAAACATCTGCAACACCTCCTGTTAAAAAATCTGGAACAAGCGTAAATCTCTTTCCTTTTAAGTGTTTTATAGAAGCATCAATTAATTCATTAAAATTATGTGGCAAAATTTTTGTTGAAAGTCCAACTGCAATTCCTTCAGCACCTTGCGCTAAAAGCATTGGGAATTTTACAGGTAAATCTATGGGTTCTTTTCTCCTACCATCATAAGAAGCTTGCCATTGTGTGGTTTTTGGATTAAAAACTACATCTAGAGCAAATTTAGACAAACGCGCTTCAATATATCTAGATGCTGCTGCACGGTCACCAGTTAAAATATTACCCCAGTTTCCTTGCATATCTATTAGCAAATCCTTCTGACCAATTTGTACCATGGCATCTGCAATAGACGCATCTCCGTGCGGATGGTACTGCATTGTATGTCCAACAATATTTGCAACTTTATTATAACGTCCATCGTCCAAATCTTTCATAGAATGCATAATTCTACGTTGTACGGGTTTAAAGCCATCTCTAATTCCTGGAACAGCACGTTCTAAAATTACATAAGATGCATAATCTAAAAACCAATCTTTATACATACCCGTTACCTTAGTAATGGTTTCTTGGTTTCCAAATTCTTCTTTTATTGGTTCGTTATTATCTTCTTGCATTATTTTTTAATAATATAAAGTAATTGGTATCTAATATTTAATTATAAATTATAGTTCAAAATTTTAAGAATATTAAAATTTTATTCTTCAACTATATCTAATTCAACTTTTAAATTTTGAATAATAAATTTTTGTCTATCGGGTGTATTTTTACCCATATAAAATTCTAATAATTTATCTATTGATGTTTCTTTATCAAGCATTACAGGGTCTAAACGAATATCTCCTCCAATAAAATGTACAAATTCATCTGGAGAAATTTCACCCAAACCTTTAAATCGTGTTATTTCGGGTTTTCCTTTAAGACTGTTGATAGCATCTTGTTTTTCTTCTGGAGAATAGCAATAAAATGTTTGTTTTTTATCGCGCACTCTAAATAAAGGAGTATCTAATATATATAAATGTCCTTCTTTTATTAATTCTGGAAAAAACTGTAAAAAGAACGTTATTAATAACAATCTAATATGCATACCATCTACATCGGCATCTGTTGCTATTACAATATTATTATATCTTAAATTCTCTAATCCATCTTCTATATCTAATGCTGCTTGTAAAAGGTTAAATTCTTCATTTTCATACACAATTTTTTTACTCATATTGTATGAGTTTAACGGTTTTCCTCTTAAACTAAAAACTGCCTGTGTATTAACATTTCTAGATTTTGTAATAGAACCACTTGCCGAATCTCCCTCAGTAATAAACAACGTACTCTCTAAACGATTGTCTTTTTTTAAATCGTTTAAATGCACTCTACAATCTCGTAATTTTTTATTGTGCAAACTCGCTTTTTTAGCGCGTTCTCTTGCTAATTTTCGAATTCCAGATAAATCTTTTCGTTCTTTTTCAGCTTGTAATATTTTCTTTTGAATTTTATCTGCAACCTCAGGATTTTTATGTAAAAAATTATCTAAATTTCTTTTTACAAAATCCGTAATAAATGTTCTCACTGTTGGTAAATCTCCTCCCATTTCAGTAGAACCCAATTTTGTTTTTGTTTGACTTTCAAAAACAGGTTCCATTACCTTTACACTTACTGCAGAAACTATTGATTTTCTAATATCTGAAGCATCATAATTTTTTCCAAAAAAATCGCGTAACGTTTTTACAATAGCTTCTCTAAAAGCACTTTGGTGTGTTCCTCCTTGTGTTGTATGTTGTCCGTTAACAAACGAATGATATTCTTCACTATATTGTGCTTTACTATAGGTTAGCGCTACTTCAATATCATCTTCTTTCAGATGAATTATTGGAAATAACATAAATTCATCAGCAATATTCTCTTCTAATAAATCTTTTAAACCATTTTCTGAAAAATATTTTTCACCATTAAAAACTATTGTTAAGCCTGTATTTAGGTACACATAGTTTTTAATCATTTTTACAATATATTCGTTTCGGTATTTAAATTTTGTAAAAATGCTTTTATCTGGGACAAAAGTTACTTTTGTTCCTTTTCTATTTGAAGAATCATGTGGTTTTTTTTCGCTGGTGAGTGTTCCTTTTTCAAATTCAGCAAGTACAGTTTTTCCATCTCTAAAAGATTCTACTTTAAAATAAGATGAAAGTGCATTAACAGCTTTGGTACCAACACCATTTAAACCAACAGATTTTTTAAAAGCTTTAGAATCATACTTACCACCTGTATTCATTTTAGAAACAACATCCACAACTTTTCCTAAAGGAATACCACGACCATAATCACGAATTCTAACGGTATCGTCTTTTACTGATACTTCTATAGTTTTACCTGCACCCATCACATATTCATCAATAGAGTTGTCTAAAACTTCTTTTATAAGAATATAGATACCGTCATCTGGTGATGAACCATCACCTAATTTTCCAATATACATTCCAGGACGCATCCTAATATGTTCTTTCCAATCTAATGAGCGAATATTATCCTCGGTATACGATGTTTGTTCTGCCATTTATTTTAATACTATTCTTGAAGATTTGCTAATGTACCATTTTGCTATAAAAAAGGCAAAAAAGAACGATAAAATTATAATGAATAATTCTGTTTTTTTACTCAAATTTTAAAAAGAATTGATACTTATTATTAAAATTAACTTTTTTTTGAAGAAATAACTCCAATTCCTAAAATTACAACAATTGCACCAACCAATTGCATAAATGTTAGTTTTTCATCTAAAAATAAATACGCTAAAATTATGGTAGAAACCGGACCAATACTTCCTATAATTGAAAAATTTGAAGCTCCTAATTTTTTTATTGCTAAAGAAACTAAAAATGAAGGAATTAATGTTGAAAAAATTGCCATTAAAAACCCTAAAACATATACTTGATAAGTATATTCTAAAATACTAGTTCTATCTATAATTAAATAATGAACCAACACACAAATAGTAGAAACTATCATAGCATAAGCTGTAAATGAAACCACTCCAAATTTAGGAATTAACCAACTACTACCAACTAAATAAATAGCATAGGTAAATGCACTTAAAAACACTAAAAAACCACCTAAAACAACATTGGAACTTTCAAAACTTAGTTCGCCCCAAAAAGCAATTAAAACCCCAAAATAAGTAATTAAAATTGCTAAAAGCTGTTTTATTGAAATTTTAGTTTTAAAAACTATTTTTGAAATTAAAATAACCAATGTTGGGTAAACAAATAAGATAATACGCTCTAAACCCGCTTTTATATATTGAAGTCCTAAAAAATCGAAATAACTTGCTAAATAATACCCTATAAAGCCAAATAAAACCACCCATAAAAAATCTATATTCTTAATTTTATTTGGATTTTGAGGTTTTACATAAAATGCTATTAAGATATAAAATGGCAGTGCAAAAAGCATTCTAAATAACAATAAATGAATAGCACTTACATTGTATTGGTAAGCTAATTTTACTAATACTGCTTTTGCTGAAAATAATACAATTCCAACAATTGCTATAAATACTCCCGAATTTATTGTTTTTGAAAAATTCATGTGACAAACATACTTAGATGATTTATACTGGAAATTTTAAAAAATTAAAATTTACGATATTCAATGGTATATCATATTTTAAAACAGCTAGTTTTTTCAATAAAAAAAACGCTATTAATAAAAAATATCAATAGCGTTCTATATTATATATATAAGCGTGTTTTTACACATTAAAACGGAAATGCATTACATCTCCATCTTTCACTATATATTCTTTACCTTCAACACGCATTTTACCAGCTTCTTTTACTTTGGCCTCACTTCCATATCCTACAAAGTCTTCATAAGCAATAACTTCAGCTCTAATAAAACCTTTTTCAAAATCGGTATGAATTACACCAGCAGCTTGCGGTGCAGTATCTCCAATATTAATAGTCCAAGCTCTAACTTCCTTAACACCTGCGGTAAAATAAGTTTGCTGATTTAATAATTTGTATGCAGCTCTAATTAACACGGAAGCTCCTGGTTCTGTTAAACCTAAATCTTCTAAAAACATTTCACGTTCTTCAAAAGTTTCAAGTTCCATTATGTCAGCTTCAACTCCAACAGCTAAAACAATTACTTCGGCATCTTCATTTTTTATAGCTTCTTTTACAGCATCAACATATGCATTACCATCTACAGCAGAATTTTCATCAACATTACAAACATATAGCACAGGTTTATCTGTTATAAATTGCATTGGTTTAATATATTCTTCGCGTTCTTTATCTGTAAATTCAATAGCTCTTATTGAGATAGATGCTTCTAAACCTGCTTTTACTTTTTCTAAAACTTCTAATTCTTTTTGAGCATCTTTATTTCCAGTACGTGCTGTTTTTTTAACACGTTCAAGCTTTTTTTCTAAAGTTTCGTAATCTTTTAACTGTAACTCTATATCAATAGTTTCTTTATCTCTAACAGGATCAACAGTTGTATCAACATGAACTATATTGTCATTATCAAAACATCTTAACACATGAATTACAGCATCTGTTTCTCTAATATTTGCTAAAAACTGATTTCCTAAACCTTCTCCTTTACTAGCTCCTCTTACTAAACCTGCAATATCAACAATATCAACTGTTGCCATTTGAACACGTTCTGGCTTTACCAATTCTTCTAGTTTTGCAATTCGTGGATCTGGCACATTAACCACACCTATATTTGGCTCAATTGTACAAAAAGGAAAGTTAGCACTTTGCGCTTTTGCATTTGATAAACAATTAAATAATGTTGATTTTCCTACGTTTGGTAACCCTACAATTCCTGCTTTCATATGTATCTATTATTTTTATAATAACAACAAACCAATTTGCTTTATTCCTTTATTTTTGATAACTAACAAATTGATGTATTCTTTTATAATTCTATTTTTTAGCGGTGCAAATATACTATTAAGATTTAAGTTTTAAAGCATTTATTTTTTTTATGCTACTTTACTAAACATCTAACAGTTATTTTACTAGAAAAAATATTAGCTTAATCTTTCTTTTTTAACTGAATTAAAAACTATTAAACTTCTAATTTTAATTTTTTATTATTGAAATAATTCAACAATATTTTTTATTTTAACTTCATCAACTACTTTAAACTCTCCCATTGAAAGTTTTGAATTTGAGTTAATTGACTTTAAAGCGGTAAAGTGTAAGTTTTTAATTCCAGTAGCAGCTAATTGCAATGCGTTTTCTGAATTTACACCACTTCCTGCCATAATTTGAATGTTGTTTCCAAAATCTTTTTGCAAAAAATCAATAACTTGTAGACCTTCAATGGCCGTTGGTTTTGTTCCTGAAGTTAGCAACCTGTCAAACCCAAAATCAATAATTTTCTGTATTCCTACTTTATAATCAGAAATAAAATCAAAAGCCCTGTGAAATGTTACTTCTAAATGAAGTGATTTTGCAAAATCTACCAGTACTTTATTTAAATCTGAAATAGTATTATTTGCTGTTAAAACCCCAAATACAACACCTGTTGCTCCTGCCCTTTTAGCTTCAGAAATATCAATTTTCATTAAAGCAATTTCTTGTAAATTATACGTAAAATCACCTTCTCTTGGCCTAATTATTACGTGCACTTCAACAGTTGACGCTTCAACACATTGTTGTATTAAACCAAAACTTGGAGTTAATCCACCAACACTCAATGCAGTACATAACTCTACGCGTTTAGCATCAAATTTTTCAGCAGCAATAGCTCCATCAACAGAATTAATACACACTTCAATATTCATTATTATTTTAAAAGAATTTAATGTTAATCTGAAGTTCTAAATTTAAAAATACTACTGTTAAATAATATCAATATTTTAAAAAGTATTACTCTTTATGTAAAAATGTTTTTTTAGCCAAAAGTTGATCTTCAGTTTCTTCATTCTCATCATCTGGAACACAACAATCTACAGGACAAACTGCTGCACATTGCGGTTCGTTATGAAAACCTTTACACTCTGTACATTTATCTGTTACAATAAAATATACTTCATCGTTTACAGGTTCTTGTTCTGCATCTGCATCAACTTTATTACCATTAGGTAAAACTACATTTCCTGTTAATTCGGTACCATCTGAAAAACGCCATTCTTCAGAAGCTTCGTAAATTGCGTTATTAGGACATTCTGGTTCACAAGCACCACAATTTATACATTCATCTGTTATTTTTATTGCCATACTATTATTTACATTATTTTTGCAAATATAAAATTATATTTGAATATGAATTTAGAGCAACGCATTGACGCTTTTGCAAAAATTGGTGATTTTTTTGGGCAGTTTACTACTCATGGAATTATAAAAAAAGACAACACAGAACCTAGTTCTTTATTTTTTGATGCTTTTAAAATGCAAATTGAAAGAGCACAAGAATTTAATGGCTGGTTTACTAAAGATAATGTTTTAAAAGCTTTTGAAAGTTGGAATCAAGCACTTACCAAAGAAAACTTAACCACTTGGACTTCTAAATATAATTTTGAAAATCCATCTGAACAACAAACAGTAGCCATTATTATGGCTGGAAATATACCTTTAGTAGGGTTTCACGATTTCTTATCCGTACTAATTAGTGGACATAATGCTATTGTAAAACAGTCTTCTAACGACAAACATTTTCTACCCTTAATAGCTAAATATTTAGAATATTTAAATCCTAATTTTAAAGGTAGCATAACATTTACAGAAAAAAAATTAACAAATTTTAATGCCGTTATTGCTACTGGAAGTAATAATACTGCGCGTTATTTTGAACACTATTTTGGAAAATATCCTTCAATAATTAGAAAAAACAGAAATTCTGTAGCCATATTAACGGGAAAAGAAACCAAAGAAGAATTAGAAGCCTTAGGGAGCGATGTTTTTCAATATTTTGGTTTAGGTTGTAGAAGTATTTCTAAAATATTTATTCCTAAAGATTATAATTTCGACCTACTTTTTAATGCTTTATATAAATTTAAAGACATTATAAATTATAAAAAATACGCGAACAATTACGATTATAATAAAGCTGTATATATAATGAGTGAATTTCACGTTTTAGAAAACGGATTTGTTATGTTAAAAGAAGACAAAAATTATGCTTCTCCTATAGCAACGCTGTTTTTTGAATATTATAGCTCCTTTGAAAACGTTTTGCAAAAAATCACTAATGAAAACGAAGAAATACAATGTGTTGCGAGTAACGAAAACGTTGTAAATTTCGTAAAATTTGGAGAAACTCAATACCCTAAATTATGGAATTATGCGGATGATATAGATACAATTGAGTTTTTACTAAAATTATAATCTTTTTTTTAGTAAATATATTTATGTTGTTCACCTTTTTTTTACGAAATTTGTATATAGAAATTAACTAATAATTCTATTATATATGAAAAAACATAATTTTAGTGCAGGCCCTTGTATTTTACCACAAGAAGTTTTAAAAAAAGCATCTGATGCTGTCGTTAACTTTAATGGTATAGACTTATCGTTAATTGAAATATCCCATAGAAGCAAAGAATTTGTTGAAGTGATGGAAAATGCACGTAGTTTAGTAAAAGAATTATTAAATTTACCTGAAGGCTATTCAGTACTTTTTTTACAAGGTGGTGCTAGTTTAGAATTTTTAATGACCGCATACAATTTAATGAAAATTGACGGTAAAGCTGGGTATATAGATACCGGTGCTTGGAGTGCTAAAGCAATTAAAGAAGCTAAACTTTTTGGAGAAGTAAATGTTTTTGCTTCATCTAAAGATGCAACTTATAATCATATTCCAAAAGATTACACAGTACCAACGGATGTTGATTATGTGCATATAACATCAAATAACACTATTTATGGAACTCAATTTAAAGAATTCCCAAAAACAGATAGTTTATTAGTATGTGATATGAGTTCAGATATATTTTCACGTCAGTTAGACTTTTCAAAATTCGACTTAATTTACGCAGGTGCACAAAAAAATATGGGACCAGCTGGTACAACTTTAGTTGTTGTAAAAGATGAAATACTAGGTAAAACAGGTAGAACAATACCTTCAATGTTAGATTATCAAGTACATATTAGTAAAGACAGTATGTTTAATACGCCTCCTGTTTTTCCAGTATATGTTTCAATGTTAACACTACAATGGTTAAAAGAACAAGGTGGAATTGCTGCAATTGAAAAAATAAATGAAGAAAAAGCAGCATTATTATATGCTGAAATTGATAGAAACCCTCTTTTTAATGGTTTTGCAAAAAAAGAAGATCGTTCACTTATGAATGTTACTTTTACACTAGCTAATGAAGCTCACAAAGAAAGTTTTGATAAACTTTGGAATGCTGCAGGCATTAGTGGAATTAAAGGACATAGATCTGTTGGTGGTTATAGAGCAAGTATTTATAATGCAATGCCAATAGAAAGTATTCAAGTATTAGTTGATGTTATGCAGCAACTGGAAAAACAAATCTCATAAACTAAAAAAATCTAAATAAAATGAAAGTATTAGCTAATGATGGATTAGCTTCAAGCGGAATAAATGCACTTGAAGAAGCTGGTTTCGAA
The DNA here is from genome assembly GCF_022429645.1 of Lutibacter sp. A80. GTDB lineage: Bacteria > Bacteroidota > Bacteroidia > Flavobacteriales > Flavobacteriaceae > Lutibacter. Next base: position 619,168 of record NZ_CP092480.1, on the reverse strand, counting down.
GTAGATTTAACAACTGTAGCTCAAGAGCAACTTGTTGATTATATAAATACAAATGAAATAGTAGTACTACTTGTTAGAAGTGCAACAAAAGTTAGAAAAGATATTATAGACAACTGCCCTTCTTTAAAAATTATTGGTCGTGGTGGTGTTGGTATGGATAATATTGACGTAGAATATGCACGTGAAAAAGGATTACACGTAATAAATACACCTGCTGCTTCTTCTCATTCAGTTGGAGAACTAGTATTTGCACACCTATTTGGAATGGCTCGTTTTTTACACGATTCTAATAGAAGTATGCCTTTAGAAGGAGATTCTAAATTTAAAGGATTAAAGAAAGCTTACGCAAAAGGTGTTGAATTAAGAGGTAAAACTCTTGGTATAATTGGTTTTGGACGTATTGGACAAGCTACTGCTAAAATTGGTTTAGGACTTGGAATGAATATAGTTGCTTTTGACCCATTTATGGACAATGTTAATTTAGAAGTAGAATTTTTTGATGGACAATCAGTATTTTTTGAAATAAATACAATTACCAAAGAAGAAGTTTTACAACAAGCAGATTTTGTTACCTTACATGTTCCAGCACAAAAAGAATATGTTATTTCAACAAAAGAGTTTGAACTAATGAAAGATGAAGCATTTTTAGTAAATGCAGCTCGTGGTGGTGTTGTTGATGAAGTTGCCTTAGTTAAAGCTTTAGAGGCTGGAAAAATAGCTAGCGCTGCCTTAGATGTTTTTGAAAATGAACCTACTCCTGAAATTCAATTGTTAATGAATCATAACCTGTCTCTTACACCACATATTGGTGCTGCAACAGGTGAAGCACAAGATAGAATTGGAACCGAATTGGCATCACAAATTATTGAAATATTAAAATAATAATAATTTCTTAATTATTTTTTAAAAAGACTGTCTTTTAAGGCAGTCTTTTTTAGCTTAAAGAAGCTAAAAATTGTATCTTTGATGTAGAGTTTAATATAAAATACTTATTGATTATGGCAATAATTAAACCTTTCAAAGGATTAAGACCTCCTAAAGAAATTGTAGAAGAAATTACATGCTTACCTTATGATGTAATGAATTCTGAAGAAGCTGCAAAAATGGCTAACGGTAAAGTAGCATCATTATTACGTATTACACACGCAGAAATTGAGCTTGACAAAAACACAGATTCGCATTCAGAAAAAGTATACTTACATGCTAAATCTAATTTTGAAACATTTCAAAATAAAAAATATTTAATTCAAGATAACGAGGCTAAATTTTATATTTACGCTCAAACCATGAATGGCAAAACACAATATGGTATTGTAGGAGCTGCTTCTTGCCAAGATTATATTGATGGAGTAATAAAAAAGCACGAATTAACACGCCCAGATAAAGAGGAAGATAGAAAAGTGCTTTCTCGAATTTTAGAAGCAAATGTAGAACCTGTTTTCTTTACCTATAGAGCTGTTCCTGAAATAGATGCAATTGTAGAAAATATTGTAACTAACAACAAACCAGAATATGATTTTACTGCTGAAGATGGTTTTGGTCATCATTTTTGGGTAATAAAAGATGCTACTATTAATAAAAATATTGAACAACTTTTTAAAGATAAAGTACCAAATACCTATGTAGCTGATGGGCATCATAGAACTGCTGCTGCTGCAGGTATGGCTGAAGAGTTTCGTAAAAAAAATCCTAACTATACTGGAAATGAACCTTACAACTTTTTTATGGCTGTACATTTTCCAGATACACAGTTACAAATAATTGATTACAATCGTGTTGTAAAAGATTTAAACGGATTAAAAACAGATGAATTTTTATCTAAAATTGATAAAAACTTTACAATTAAACAAGTGAGTGAAAAAATTGTAAAACCTGAAAGACTACACGAATTTTCTATGTATTTAGATGGAAAATGGTATGGTTTAGCTGCAAAAGATAACACTTTTAATGATGACAATCCTATTGATAGTTTAGATGTTAGTGTTTTATCAAAATATGTTTTAGATCCTGTTTTAGACATAAAAGACTTAAGAACTGATACTAGAATAGATTTTGTTGGTGGTATTAGAGGTTTATCTGAATTAAGCAAGCGTGTGGATAGTGGTGAAATGGCAGTTGCTTTTGCCCTTTACCCTGTTAGTATGAATCAATTAATGAATATTGCAGATACCAATAATATTATGCCTCCAAAAGTAACTTGGTTTGAACCAAAATTAAGATCTGGGTTAGTAATAAATAAAATTAATGAATAAGTAAGTGAGCATTTCAAAAAATATAGAATTATTAAATAATTCGCTTCCAAAAAATGTAAAATTAGTTGCTGTTTCAAAAACTAAACCTGTTTCTGATATTTTAGAAGCCTACAATGCTGGTCAACGTGTTTTTGGCGAAAATAAAATTCAAGAAATGGTTGAAAAACATGAAGTATTGCCAAATGATATAGAATGGCATATGATTGGCCATTTGCAACGCAATAAAGTTAAATATATGGCTAGTTTTGTGAGTTTAATTCACGGAGTAGATAGTTTTAAAACTTTAAAAGAAATTAACAAACAAGCCATTAAAAATCAACGAGTTTTAAATTGTTTATTACAATTAAAAATAGCAAAAGAAGATACTAAATTTGGACTTTCATTTAACGATGTTGAAGATATTATAACTTCAGAAGAATTTAAACAACTTGAAAATATTAATATTCAAGGTATAATGGGAATGGCTAGTTTTACTGAAGACCAAGCTATTGTAAGAGATGAATTTAAAACTTTAAAAAATTATTTTAATACCTTAAAAAAACACAGTTCAACAAATTTTAACCCAACAATAATTTCAATGGGAATGAGCGGAGATTATAAAATAGCTGTAGAGGAAGGAAGTACTATGGTTAGAGTTGGAAGTGCTATTTTTGGAACTAGAAACTATAATTAATTTGTACGCAATACTTGACATAGAGACTACTGGCGGTAAATTTGATGAAGAAGGAATTACAGAAATTGCAATTTATAAATTTGACGGTGAACAAATAGTAGATCAATTTATTAGTTTAATTAATCCAGAAAAAGAAATACAACCTTTTGTTGTTAATTTAACTGGAATTAATAATGGCATGTTAAAAAATGCCCCAAAATTTCATGAAGTTGCAAAACGTATTGTTGAAATTACAACAGATTGCGTTTTAGTAGCTCATAATGCTAATTTTGATAATAGAATTCTAACAACTGAGTTTAGGCGCTTAGGTTTTAATTTTATTAGAGAAACTTTATGTACCGTAGAATTAAGTCAGAAATTACTACCAGAGCAAAATTCTTATAAATTAGGAAAATTATGTCGCGCACTTGGAATTCCACTTTCTGGAAGACATAGAGCTGATGGAGATGCAATTGCAACAGTACAATTATTTAAATTATTGCTAAATAAAGATTTTGAAAAACAAATTATAAAAAAAGCAATTAAAACAGATAACTCAAGAAAATTAGCTCCTAAATTATTAAATATATTAGATGATTTACCGGCAAAACCAGGACTGTTTTATGTTTATGATAATACTAGAACAATCTTATACATTGGTAAAGGGAAAAATATAAAGAAAACCGTAAATCAATTATTTTTAAGAACTTCTAAAAAAGCCAAAGTATTACAAAATTCCGTTGTTTCAGTTACTTATGAAGTTACAGGAAGCGAATTAATTGCTCTATTAAAATATATAGAAGAACTTAAAATTAATAAACCTAAGTTTAATTTTAAACAAAAACCTAATTTTAATAAAATTGAATTTAGCAACCCTAATCTGCTTATTATAGATAAAGGACGTTCTGTTGGAGAAAAATCGGTAATATTAATTGAAGATAATATATTTAAAGGGTTTTGTTACACTAACTTAACACAACAAATTACTAATATAGAAATTTTAAAAACACTGATATCCCCTATGGATAATTCTGTTTATAATAGATCTACTATTAAAAAATACCTAGAAAGAAACAGTGTTGAAAAACTAATTAGATTTTAATTAAAATAATTACTATATTTTAGTAAAAATTAAGGATTTCTTTAAAGTGAAAAAGCAAAAAGATATTAAAGATTGGAAATATAAACTTCATGAGATTATTTATGAAGCTGACACTCCTAACGGCAAGTTATTTGATTTAATTTTAATTTTTACAATTATAGCAAGTATCCTATTGGTAATGCTAGAAAGTGTAGAAAGTTTTGATAAAAATTATCATAATTTTCTTAATATATCAGAATGGGTTATAACCGTTTTATTTACAATAGAATACATTGCACGTATAATTACTATAAAAAAACCACAAAAATATATATTTAGCTTTTATGGTGTTATAGACTTACTAGCAACCATTCCAAAATATCTATCATTAATATTTGTAGGTACACATGCGCTTATAGCACTTAGAGCGCTTCGCCTTTTACGAATTTTCAGAATTTTAAAACTTACACGTTATTTAGGGGCTTCTAAAACTTTATCTAGCGCACTAAAAGCAAGTAGAATTAAAATTGCTGTATTTTTGTTTGTAGTAGTTCTATTAACAGTTGTTTTAGGTACAATAATGTATTTGGTTGAAGGTCCAGTAAATGGTTTTACCAGTATACCATATAGTATGTATTGGGCAATTGTAACCTTAACAACAGTAGGTTATGGAGATATTTCACCCCACACTCCTATCGGTCAATTTATAGCCAGTATAGTTATGATTTTAGGTTATGGAATTATAGCAATTCCAACCGGTATTGTAACTGCAGAAATGGCTAAACCAGACACAAATATACAATTAAACACCCTACATTGTAAACATTGTGGTGAAGACAATCATTTAGATAATGCTGAATATTGTAATAAATGTGGAAAAAAATTGTAAAATGAAAAACTATTTAATTACCGTTGTTGGTGCCACTGCAATAGGAAAAACTGCTTTAAGTATAAAACTTGCACAACATTTTAATACTGAAATAATTTCTAGTGATTCTCGCCAGTTTTACAAAGAAATGAATATTGGTACTGCGGTGCCTTCTCCTGAAGAATTAAAAGCTGCTAAGCATCATTTTATTCAAAACAGATCAATTTTTGATAATTATAGTGTTGGACAATTCGAAAAAGATGCTTTACAAAAATTAAATACGCTTTTTTTAAAAAACAATAGTGTTATTATGGTTGGCGGTAGCGGTTTATATACCAATGCTGTTATTAACGGTTTGGATTTTTTCCCAAAAGTTGACCCAGAAATTAGAACTAAATTAACAAGTAAACTTGAAAATGAAGGTATTTTAACACTTCAAAATAAACTTAAAGAATTAGATCCCGAATCTTTTTCGGCATTAGAAATTGAAAATCCTCACCGATTAATTAGAGCATTAGAAATTTGTATTGGAACTGGGAAAAAATATTCAACATTTAAAAATAAACCTAAAGCACCACGAAACTTTATACCAATAAAAATAGGACTCTTTGCAGATAGAGCTATTATGTATAACCGTATAAACCAACGTGTTGATATTATGATGGAACACGGTTTATTAGATGAAGTTAAAAAATTACATCCTCATAAAAATTTAAATGCCCTACAAACTGTTGGCTATAAAGAATTGTTTGATTATTTAGATGGTAAATATCCTTTAGATTTTGCCATAGAAGAAATTAAAAAAAATACCAGAAGATTTGCAAAAAGACAGGTAACTTGGAATAAAAAAGATCAAACTATTAATTGGTTCGATTTTAAATCTGAAACTGATGAAATTATTTCTAAAATTGAAAATTTGATGTCTTCACCTACAAAAACACCTAATTAATACTTAAAAGCTGTGCCAAAACTAGTAGTATTACAACAATATTTGTAATTAACTGACAATATTACCGATTCAGTATTTTAGTATTAAAATTCTAATAAAAATTATAAATGCTCTGTATTACCAGTATTAAAGGGATAAAACACATTTTTTATAATTTAAAATTAAATAATTTTCCCTTTCGAACAAACTATTGTCTTTTTTTAATTTTTGGCTTGGTTTTGGCAGCTATATTTTAAATAAATAAAACTAAAATAGCTAATACGTAAAAATTATGCATAGTTATTTTAAAAATTAAATTAGATTATATGACTCAAGTTAAAGAGAACAACACTGTTAAAGTACATTACACAGGTAAATTATCTGACGGACAAATTTTTGATAGCTCTGAAGGAAAAGAACCGATTGAATTTACTTTAGGACAAGGACAGATTATTCCTGGTTTTGAAAAAGGATTAATCGACATGAAATTAAACGAGAAAAAAACTATTACTATTCCAGAAGCTGAAGCTTATGGACCTGTTAACAATCAATTAATACAAGAAGTTCAAAAAAATCAACTTCCACAAGATATGGAACCTCAAGTTGGTATGGGACTTGTTTCTAAAACTCCTGATGGACGTGAAATGAATTTACTTGTTATTGAAGTTAAAGATGAAAGTATTGTTGTAGATGGAAATCACCCTTTAGCTGGTAAAGACCTTATTTTTGATCTTGAAGTAGTTGCTATAAAAGATACTGAAGTTACAGAATAACAGCAGTTACTTATTTTATAAAACACCTAACAGTTTTTGTTGTAATTAGTATAACAAAAACTGTTTTTTTATATTATAAAAACATTATTTTAGATTGCATTCTAAAAATTGGATTCTATTTTGATATTATATTTTGTTAAAAGTCCAACTACCGTATCTAAAGTAAATTTTGCTCCTTTAATATTGTTGTTTTCAGGGTCTATTGTAAAATTAGAAGAACTTCTAAAATCAGTATTTTGTAGGTTTGTGTTTTTAAATATTGCATTTTGTAAATTACAATTTTCAAAAACAGCTGAAGTCAAATCGCATTCAGTAAAATCAACATCTTGAAGTTTGGTGTTTTTAAATACAATTTTTGAGAGATTTCGTTTAAAAAAGGACGCATAATTTAAATGGCAATTGTCAACATTTATTAAAAATCCAAAGTTGCTACATTTATCAAATTGTAAACCCAACATTTTACAATTTTTAAAAAGTACATTTTGAAACCCTGTTTGTAAAAGATGGGTTGAACTTAAATTACAGTCGTAAAATTCACAGTCTACAAACCTAGCTTTCGATAAATCAGAATTCAAGAAATTACAATTTAAAAAAGTACATAATTCATATTCACCTTTTTTAAACCCTAATTCTGAAAAGTCTTTATTTTTAAATGTTTGTTCTTCTATAAACTGATCTTCCATTTAATTTTAATGTTTCTTTATGTTTATATAACTGTTTTAACTAGGTTTAGTTGCATGTTTAAACTAAAAATTTAGTAAATAATTACTGACCTATAAAATCTGTAAGAATTTTCAGATTAGATTCCTGGCTTTAATCAGTATGTTCAAGTTCAAATATCTCATTAACAGTCTTATTAAAAATTTTAGAAATTTTCAAGGAGAGTACTGTTGAAGGAATATATCTGTTTTTTTCAATAGAATTTATTGTTTGTCGAGATACTCCTATTTTATTCGCTAGTTCTTCTTGCGTAATATCTTTTATTGCTCTTTCTATTTTTATGGTGTTTTTCACTATCTATTTTTTTTCATTGAATAAAATACAGCAAAGTATACCGAAAACATTAATATTAGGAGTTCAAAAGCTCCTTTGTTAATAGTTAAAATTCCTTCAAACAATAAATTTGCAAAAGGAGATACTATTGTAAATGTGACTCCAAATATAAAAGAAGTTGCAAAAGCTTTTAATCGAATAGAATAGGTTAATTCATCCTCGATTTTATTTTTTGTTAAGGCTAATAACAATAAAGACAGCAATAATATTACTTTTGAAATAGTCTGTATTATTTCCTTTTCAATTGTTAATATTTTAGAAGTCGAAAAAGCGAATAAGAGTATACTAAAAATTATTAATCCAAATGAAATTTTCTTAAAATAACATGGTAAATACTGTGGTTTTGTGTTGATAGAACTCATAAATTTGACAATTTAAAAGGAAAGTTAACTTTCCAATATGTCAAATGTACTTTCCTTTTTAGTGATATCAAAACTAATTTTCACTTATTTTAAATACTTCTATTATAACGTGTTTTGTTTTATGGAAAGCTGCGTGTGCAAACAACTAATTTTGTATTAATATTTTAAAATTATACTATTTTTCCGTTAGGAAATGCCTTCTATACACTTCAAATAAGCTTTTTTGGAACACGCAAAGGAACTAATTAATAGTGCTTCATGAAATACAAAAGCCCTTAAAATGGAGATTTTGAAGTATGTTTTATAATTTTTTAGTGCCTTGTGCAACGATTACTATTGTTAGCACACGTTTTTATTTGTTTTCAATTAGTTCTTTAAATTCGTCCAAACTCAGAGGTTTGTGTTTTAAATATTCAATATTCCAAATTTTTGCATTCCTAATTCTTTGGTCAGGATGTAAATTTCCAAGCCAAGTATCAGATGATATTTTCTTGTCTGATTGGTTTAAAGAAGATATTAATCCTTCTTCGATTCTGTCCCGGTTTATTTTCTCAAACACGTTAGGAATTACTGCAAATGATAAGTTCTTATGAATATGGTTAGTAACTTTTTCCTCATATTTTTTTTCATATTCCAAATCCACAAACTTTCCATGAATTTTTTTCTCAACTCTTGATTTAAAAGGTCTATTCCAATGTTCAAGATAACTGTCTTTATCAATGTTTAAAAAGCATCTACCAATATGCTTTCTAAATACGCTACCTCTATGAAGTTTTGAATTAAAGTGATTTCCTAATCTCTTAATTAATCTATCATTTCCATCGTGACTTCCGATTCTTACAATTCTATCAAAATCATTATATGTTTCTCCTTTTTCAAATAGAACGTAAAGTCCATTTGAATTTGTTAACTCTTTTAATTCCTTTCTGTCATAAGGGAATGAAAATCTTTCTTGATTATTAAAGTATTCGTGAATGTAATCGTAAATGTCTTTCATAAACTTTTTTTTGGGTTATGTGTGCTAACGACCACTTGTATGGGACGTAGGGTAGGTAGAAATCACAAATCGTTCTGACCGTCGCTTAGCCAAATCACTGATTTTACTGTGAACTTAATAATTCGTCACTGTCAAATCTGTGATTTGGCGTGATGCTAAGAATTACCAAAGTAGATGACTGAGCCTAAATGCCCTATGTGCTATACAATTTGTTGTGTTTTCGTACTTTATTGTTCAATTTCTTTTATTCCAATTTCTTTCAAATAATCATATGTACTATCATAAAACTCTTTGGGTCTTGTATGGTCAATATCACTGCTTTCCGGTATGAAAATAACCATTCCCTGTCTCGCTCTTGTCAATAAAACTCGATATGTGTTTTTCAGATATTCTTTGTCAATTTCTTTATTAATATTTTGCCATTTAGTGCCTTTAAAATTCTGATATTTCCAATCAACACCGTTTTTGTAAAAATTTGCTCCCCAGGCAACGCAAGCCCAATCTATTTCGAGACCTTGAATATCAAATTCTGTCGCAACTTCTTCTAAAAAATAGGATGAGCGAATATCCATACTATCATTTAAAAACCAATTTGGTGCTGAAATTTCATTTTTAACGTCAATACCAATAGGTCTTAGCCTTCTGGCACCAGATGAACTAACAAGTCCAATTCTTTCGCTTCCCTTTGCTTGTTTTCTAAGCCATTTTTTTGCTTCATCAAGGTTTCTTGTTAATACAATCGGATAATCGTCTTTAATTAGGCTATAAAGATGTTGTGAATTTTCTTTCTCTATATTTAGTAATTCGTGAATAAACTCAGAAAGTTTTTCTGACCTAAAAGACCTTACAGAAACAGCTAAATGAAGTTCTGGTTCACTTTTTCCACTTTTAGAAAGCCATTCTTTTGTGCTATTTTCTTTTAAATAATTATCTCTTTCCATTATTAAATTTGAATAATGAATTTCCCAGTTTGAAAAATGATTCTCCAATGATTTTAACCATTCTTCTAAACCCGCTTCTCCAGTGTTAATCTCTTGTCCTCCGCCTATTAAACATACAATTGTACACCAGTCAGAGTGCCTATCCATTACGTCAATTAAGAATTCTGGCTCCGACATATTAAAATCTTCAACACCTTTTTTCCTTTTCATAAAAGAGCAGACTTGTTGTTTTGTCCACGCCCGTTGAGCTTCATCAAAGACAACAACCTTTTCAATTGGAGCTTTATCAGACAATAAATTATCATCTCTAAAATGATGGATGTTTTGTATAAAAGCGTTTGATTTGATTGCTGCTTGCTTTTTTGTGAGTTTTTCTCCGCCACTTTTAGATGTCAAAACTTCGTCTCTTGTAAGAGCTTCTCTTAAAACATCAACTAATGGCCCATTTCCAGATAAAAATACTGCGTGTTCATCTTCATCTGTTTTCATTCTTTCAACAGCAATATTTAAACCAGCTAATGTTTTCCCAGCTCCCGGGACTCCGGTGACAAAACAAATTGATTTTAAATTGTTTCTTTTTGAATTTTCAATTATTCTGTTTATACAATCTGCAGTTTTCGACAAATTTATAGTCCCAGAATCCGAACGAGTAATTTCTTTTACATTATGTCCTTTGTATAAAGCTTGAGCTGCTTCTACAATTGTTGGTGTTGGTTTATAAATTGAGTTTTCCCAGTAATTAATATCTATTGCTGTTTTTGAATAATCTATAAATACATTTAAAACTTCTGCCAAATTATCTTTGTTTGATTTTGCGGCAGTTTCAAAAGTTGTGATTTTATCAATGCTTTCTTTTATTGTTTCGGCACGGGTAGCAACTAATACCGGAATTATTTTTATAGTATGACTCCCTTCGTGGAAATTTTTCAGATCAATAGTGTAATCTATAACTTGTTCGATTGCATATTTTTCGTATCCACCATCACCAACCTTAAACTCAATAATAAACGCAACATCATTTACTATGACAATATTGTCAGCCCTTTTTCCCATTCTTGGGATTGCAAATTCAAAGTATATTTTACCATCAAATTCTCGTAATTGTTCTTTTAATATTTGGATTTGCTTTCGCCAAGCATTTATTTGTAAATCTTCAAGAGTTCTATTAGTGTGACTTGCCGTTAATTCACCCAAAATACTCGATTCTGACTCAAGCAAAAACTCCTGTATTGATTTTGAGTAATAAGCTCTTTTCATAATTTTAAATTTATTCTTTCTAGTCTTGGTCTTTGTATGAAACACAACTTGTTATATAATTCATTTATGTTGGTTTATTCCGGTTACATTACCCGGATAAAAGAGTATTATACTTGTTTACTTCTTTTTTATTTTGCAATTTTTTTTTAAAACACTAATTTAATAAAAAAAGCCTATTAAAACATTAAATATATTTTTATAAGCACATAATTATAATCTCATAAAATAACGAAGAATTTATCTGTTTTCAACTCTGTTCTTTATTGGAAACAGTTTATATTTAACGGTTTTTTATAAGATTTTCACGACTGGAAAATCGGAGGTTTTTCGGTTGTAGCAAATGGTTTGTTGAAATGTTTATCGTTTTAGTTTAAATCAAATTTAAGCATAAATTTCATGAGGTGTTGGCATTTTGTGCTTTTCAATCTTTTTATTTAACTAATTTTATAAATCATTATGTTTCAATTTTCAATCAACTGATAATTGGAAAAATTTGTAATCCTTTTTTATATAACTTTGCCTTTTTCCATTTTTCCGAAGTTATCAGTAGGATATAACCATTTATTCTTTCCTAATTCTTTTTGCGGTCTTTCAGAAGATTTTTGAATATGATTTTCTTCAGGTTCAGCATTTGACATGTGATTCTTTTTATCAATGTTAAATTGAAGTTTTATCTTGATATTAGTCCATTTGTAAATAATAAAAAATATTAAAACTCCTAATGCAATACTAGTAATTATTAATTCCATAGTCATCTTTTTATAAATTTAATATAACTCGAAAATAGGAGGTTAGTCTTTTTATTAATACTTTAATTCGAATTAATTTCTTTCTGTTTTCTACTTGTGTTTTTATTTTAAATTCTAGAATGTTTCTAATTTTTCAGAATTTCAGTCGGCATAAATACCAACGGGCTTTTATATGATTTGTGCGACTGGAAAATAGGAGATTTTTCGGTTGTAGTAAATCGGTTTGTTGAAATGTTTATCGTTTTAGTTTAAATCAAATTTAAGCATAAATTTCATGAGGTGTTGGCAACTTTACTTTTTTATCGAATCGGTTTTAATATTTACCTCATTCATTTTATTATAATCTATTTTTAAAGAATCCTTTGAAATCTTAGTTTGGAACTCTCTTTTTCGAATGTCTTGTTCGTTCTTTTTAGTTTCTATTTGTTGTGTGTTTCCTTGAATAAATGTAGAGTATATTAATATTATAAAAGTCAGAGTTGTAATTATAAACCCACTCCATTTAAAATAGTTTTCATTTCTTTTTTTTATTCGTAATTTTTTAAATCCTCCAATATTTAGAAAGTCCTTTATATGTGAATCGAAGACGATAAAAATTGAAGTTCCACTCAATAATTGTATTCCAATTTTTAGTTGCTCTTTTCTAATTATATATAATAATTTATTTAATTCAATCTCTGAAATATTTTTTAATTTTTCGTTTCCTTTAACAACTTTTTCGATATTCACTAATCCTCCATTACCTCTGTATTCAGGTTTTGTAAAATCAATTAATAAAATATCTAATAATATCGATTGTTGTTTAGTCATTTCTGTATTGTTGCCAACGTGTTTTTATAAGATTTGTGCGCCTAAAAATCGGAGATTTTTCGATGGTAGCAAATCGTTAGTTAAATGTTTGTCAGTTTGTACTAGTTCAAATTTAAGCATAAATTATATGAGGTGTTAGTGGTAGTTATATTTCAACAATTTGAATGTCAAATATTCCTTTCTTAATATCAATTATGTCTCCTTCTTGGTTTTCAACTTCCCCTTTAAATGTTCCCTGTAATCTATTATTCTCTTTAGATAAAATTGTTAATTCAAAATTATCGTGATATGTTGTAGCTGCATATGTATTAGAAACGGCAAACTGCTGTCCTGAACTATCAATTATTATTTTTTCGTCAATAACATAGTTAATTTGGGCATTCATATTTATATCGTGATGATTAAAGGTATATGGCATAGTTAGTAAATTTAGATTTGTTCCTGTAAAGAAAATTACACTTCGATTATAAATATTATATGGGTTAAATCTTGACATTGTGACCCAAAGTGTTGAAGGCTCAAAATACCCATGATAATCAGGATTATTTCCAGAAGAATTAAAACTTACAACTGTGTCTTTTGTTGTTGTCGATCCATTAATTAATTTTTGATATTGGAATTTAATAATACCATTAGTATATGGTTCGGTAAAATCATATTCAAAAATTAAATCATCTTCTATAATATCATCATTTTCACAACTTATAAAAGAAAGAAGTATTATTAAGCAAGCGAATAAATAAATTTTACTTTTCATAATATTTTTTTAAGATTAAGTTTTATAGATATCAAATTCTATTCCAAAAGGTTACATTATTAACCCAATATTTATTCCGTAATATTCAATTCTAACTCATAAAATAAATTCATTGCAATTATCAATCTAACTGTTTTATCATTGTAATCATTATCTTTCATAGAATTTGCTAAACCTTTAGCTAAAATAGTTGGATTTATAGCTCCAATATCTCTTAAAGTCATTAAATATTCGTTGACATATTTATTCTCTTGATTTTTAATCAAACATTCTAAATAAGCGCCTTTAGGATTTGTAATATAAAAATCTTTTGGATTGTACTCGTTCTTATTTTTAGAGTTATTTAAGTTGGTCTGCTCTTGAGTTTCAAACGAACCATCTTCATAATAGGTTTCTGAATATTTAATCCAAATTTTATCAAACACACTTGAATTTTTTAATTTAGTTAAAAATGGTTTAGGAGTGTTTTTTGTTAATGTAGAAGATGCATTAGATGTACCAATATCGTTTAAAAATTGTTTGTATTTTATCCCCATAGCATCATTCGGGTAACTCTCGGATAATTGAGCTTCAAATACGACACAAGCTTCGTTTAAAATTTCAATTTCTGTATTTGAAAAGCAACTTTTTAAAATAGTAGCATAATCAATCTTATTTTGAGGTTTGTTACAACTTATACTTACAATTGTAATTAAAATTAGAGTCGCAATTTTTTTCATAATTAGTTATTTTTTGAAATTTATAATACAATTTTGTTAGTTCAAAAGTTTATCATTTTAGTAGCTTAAATTTAAGCATAAAACAGTATTTATTCCATTAATTCTATTTGAAATAATGTTGTTTTAAATGCCATTTCTAAACCTTTTAAATTATTTTGGGAATTATTAGTTTTAAATAATTCTTTCAGATAATCAATTTGTGAATTTGTTTTATCCTTTTCTCTCTTAAAAATATAATATTTTAAAAGTATTAAGTTTGATGTAATATTATCTTCAACACTCAAATTCTTTTCTTTTAAAGCCTGTTTAATGTTTTTTTTGACTTTATTATCATTTTCAAATAATTCATCAAATAAATATGCGTTAGCTAAATCAGACTTACTCATTTTGGAGTAATCATTTTTATTAGACATGTCTTTTCGATAGGTCATTTTGTCTCCATTCAGATAATACCATCTTGTATAGCAATCATTCTCAATTGTTATTTCTTTTTCAAATAGCTTTTTTTTCACACTCCAATTTGTGAAAGCAATTAAAAGCTCAGTTCCATCATCTTTCTTTAAAATTGCAAATCGGATTACGTAATTTCTCTTTCCAGATTTTTCAATTTCAATATCTAATTTATTTTCTACTGAAACATATTTTTTTATTGCTTTTAAGATAGATGAAACTTCATCTGGAGTTACATCTAGAAATAGATTTTCTCTCAAAAATAAATCAATGTATAAATAATGAGTTAAATAAAAATTATCCATTTTTAAATAATTTACCTCAGTTAAATTATCTGTTTTAATATTGATTTTTTCAGATTGAGCATATCCAAAATTTATGAACATTGCTAGTAGTAAAAGTGTAGTTATTTTTCTATTCATTATCTTTGTTTATGTTGTGGAAACGTGTTTTTTATCGTTCTAAATATATTATTGATATCCTTTCCAGTATTTTTCAATCTGCCATAAAGGAGCTTCATTCAAACCTATATTTATTTCTGAAATAACTTCTTCATATTGTTCTGAATTAAATTTTGACCAAGCTATATTTTCAAAACGTTTCCATAATTTAGCTTTTCCGTTAAAATTTTGTCTAGCAAGTTCTTTTAATAAAACTCTATCTATTGGAGGATGAATAAATCTAGCATTTTCGTGATTGTAAAATCCTCCACAAATTATTATTGATTTTAGGTAAATATTAATCAACTTAGCACTTACTCCGTGAGTAAATTGTAGTCCTTCTTCTTTTGCTAAATCAATTATTTGTTGTCTCCATTCTCTGTGTGATATTTTAAATTCGGATTCACTATTAGGTAATATATCAGGATTTAAAATAAAGTTTTTAATTGTCGATTTATTAAGTATTTTTTGTCCAATTTCAACTTTAAATCTATTATCTTTTACACTAGAAGCTCTGCCAGCTGCCCAGCTTGAAAAAAGATGAATATGGTCATTTATTTTATAATCACTCATTCTAGAATTTTTATCTTATAATATTAATATAATGTTTGTTTCAATTCGTAAAACTTTCTGTTA
The DNA here is from genome assembly GCF_022429645.1 of Lutibacter sp. A80. Classification (GTDB taxonomy): domain Bacteria; phylum Bacteroidota; class Bacteroidia; order Flavobacteriales; family Flavobacteriaceae; genus Lutibacter. Next base: position 603,443 of record NZ_CP092480.1, on the reverse strand, counting down.
TAATTTGCTTTATTCAGGACGAGTCATAATGTTGCACAACTCTGTTATATAATTAAAAAACATCACTTTACCCTGTTATTTAAAAGTGATAATCATATGTTTTGTTTGTTTTAATAGTAGCAATTTTTTAGAAGTTATTTTAAAATGTACTCAAATTTAACAAGTTACTATTAAAGTTTGTATGATAAAAATCATTAGAAATATTATAAAAAATTTGATTTACTTATTTCTTTTAACCTCGCAATAAGGAATTAAATACTATAAAAAAACGCAGTAAAACAATCTTATTAAAAAGATTACTTTACTGCGTTTGTAATTTTACAAACTTAAATTTTGCAATTTACTCTTCAAAAGATCTTCTACGCTGTGGTGAAACGTCAAACAATACACCTCCAGCATTTTCAAACTCTTTTTCAAGACTTGGAATTGTAGTTGTGTACAACTCATTTAAAGTTCCTGAAACACCATTAAAAGCATCTTGTGCTAATTTAAATTGTTCTTTTTGAGCTCCTGTAATATCTACTTGAGCAGAACTAGTGGTATATAAAGCATATCTATTACGTGAAGCTACAGAATTTTTAGCTCCAAAACCTCCAACAATTATTTTAGCTACTTTATCAACTTCTTTTTTAGCAGTATTTAACTTATTTACAAGTGTATTTGCTTCAACAGGAGTTTTTGCTAGAATTGATTTCATATTTGTAATTCTAGTATTTAAATCTTTAATTTTTCCATTAGCAGCAGTTACCTTCGTATTTAAATCGTACACACCTTTTAAGAAATTAAAATTAGCTTCGTAATTAGGAGTTCCTAGTGCATTTGGTAACGATATTACTTTAAATGCTGTAGGCTCTACTAGACGTGTAAATTTTCCATTTTCATTTTTATCTAAGGCAACTTTATACATTCCTGGCGGAACTTTTATACCTCTATTTGTTAAGTAACTTAAATCCCAAGAAATGCTGTTGTAACCTTTTCTTAGTGGCGCTTCAATTTTACGCACAATAGCATTAGCATTATTATAAATTGTAAATACTAAATTTGGTTTTACTTCTTCACTTTCTAACCTTAACGCTTCTTCTGAAGGGTAAAAATAAGTACCCGATTTTTCTGAAGCTTTCTGTTTTTTAATTCTTTTTTGTTTTAAAGATTCAAATCCATTTTTAATAAAATATTCAAATGTAACTGAAGGATCTGGGTTTTTAAGACTAAAATGAGTACTTCCTTGATAGTTTAAATTACTTGAAGGAAAATACAATAGACTTTCATTTATTGTAAATATATGTGCTTCTTTTTCTGTAATTTCTGAATTTAATTCTCTTAACGATGAATAATTATCTAACACATAAAAGCCTCTACCAAAAGTAGCAACTACCAAGTCATTTTCTCTTTCTTGAATGGTAATATCTTTAACCTGAATGGTAGGAATTCCGTTTTTAATTTGCACCCATTTTTTACCTCCATCTATTGTAGTCCAAACACCCCATTCCGTTCCAATAAATAAAATATTAGGATTTACGTGATCTTCTTGAATACAATAAACAGTACCTGAAGGTAAATTAGAAGCTATTGAGCTCCATGTTTTTCCATTATCAGTACTTTTAATTAAATATGGTGTAAAATCACTGCTATTTTTTCTTCCATCAAAACAAGCATAAACAGTTCCTAAGTTATGTTGTGAAGGTAAAATATAATTCACAAATGTCATATCTGGAACACCTGTAAACTTATCGTAACGCGTCCAATTTTCACCATCATTTTCCGATGTCCAAATTAAACCATCATCTGTTCCCGCATATAGCATACCTTGTTTTAAAGGAGATTCTGCCAAAGCAAAAATATTTCCAAATTTAGAAGTTGACATATTTTTTGCAACTGCTTCTGGCGGCCACATTTTACCCATCATTGGTAACGAATTTTGATCAATTCCTCGTGTCATATCTCCGCTCACTTTTTTCCATGTACCACCCATATCTGTACTTTTCAACACATAATTTCCACCAACATAAAGGGTTTTATTATCGAATTTACTAACAAAATATGGTGTATTCCAATTCCAATTATACTCTTCATCTTCTGTAGGTTGTGGTTTAATTGAAATACTATTTCCTGTAGTTCTATCGTATCTTCTTAAGCCACAATATTGAGATTCGCAATAATGAATATCTGGATTTTCAGGATCTGGAATAGATAAATACCCATCACCTCCAATAGTGTAAGTCCAATCTGCGTTTACAATATTTCTTCTATGGGTTTGCGACGGTCCAAACCACGAACCATTATCTTGAGCTCCTCCATATACATTATAAAAAGGATAATCATTATCCGTTCTAACGTGGTAATATTGTGTTATTGGTAAATTACTTTTAAACTGCCATGTTTTTGCTCTGTCGTAGCTTTCATATATACCACCATCACACCCCATTAAATAGTGGTTGGTATCGTCTGGATTTATCCAAAGCGCATGGTTATCTACGTGTTTATTTCTTCCTTCAATATTTATCCAAGTTTTTCCACCATCGTCAGATAATCCAGCGCGTGTATCCATTAAAATTATTATATCTGGATCAATTGGATCTGCATACAGCTCATTGTAGTATTGAGGACTTCCAGAGACTTTATCACTTCTTTTTTCCCAGCTTTCACCTCTATCATTTGAACGGTATGTTCCACCTTTATTTCCAGGAAGTTCAATAACAGCATATACAATATCAGGATTAGAAGAAAGTGCTAAACCAATTCTACCAACATCACCAGATGGCAACCCTTTTTTTAATTTTCTCCAAGTAGCACCCGCATCTACAGATTTATAAATAGCAGATTCTGGTCCACCATCAATTTTTGAATAAACCCTACGTTCTCTTTGATGAGAAGCTGCATATAAAACATCAGGATTTCTAGGATCCATTTCCAAATCAGAAACACCAGTGTACGCTCCTACTTCTAAAATTCTATTCCAGGTTTTTCCTCCGTCAGTTGTTTTGTATAATCCTCTTTCACCCCCTGGTCCCCAAGCCTGACCTTGCGATGCTACATAAACAACATCACTGTCTCTTGGATCAATCATTATTTTACCAATTTGCGAACTCGTTTTAAGCCCCATATTTGTAAAAGATTTTCCTCCATCGGTAGTTTTATAAACACCATCTCCATAAGCCAAATTACGTTGGCTGTTATTTTCTCCGGTTCCAACCCAAAGCACATTCGAATTATTAGGATCCATAGCTAAACATCCTATAGAAAAAACCGATTCTTTATCAAAAATGGGTTCAAATGTAGTTCCGTGGTTTACAGTTTTCCATAAACCGCCTGAAGCTACACCTACATAATACTCTGAAGGATTTTCAGGATTTACAGCAAAATCTGAAATTCTACCAGAATAAGCAGCAGGACCAATACTTCTAAATTTAAACATATTTAGAGATTTACTGCTTAGTTCAAATTGCTGTGAAGATTTATTTGCTCTATTTTTTCTGTTCTGAGCATTTATATCTTGCGCAAAAACAATAAAAAATACAAGTAGTGCTTTTAAAAGCACCCAACTCTTGTTTTTAAAATGATACATAAAGTGTTGTTTAAGTTAATTGAATATTGTACTAAATTACGTATTTTTTAAAAAAAAGATTAAATTCAATAACTTTAATTAACTATAATTTTTAGAAAATAAAATAGCGTGTATCTTTACATTTATTCTAAAACAACTTTAAACTTATGATAACCAATTTAGTATCTGCAAAATGGCTTTATAAAAATTTAAACAATCCTGATTTAATTATTTTAGATGCGAGTCAGAAAAATAATATTTCTGGGATAAAATCTAAATTTGAAGATTTACGAATTACAAATGCACGCTTTTTTGATATAAAAAATTCTTTTAGCGATAAAAATGCGCCATTTCCTAATACATTACCTAATGCAAAACAATTTGAACAAGAATGTCGTAATTTAGGTATTAATAAAACCAGTAAAATTGTGGTTTATGACAATTTAGGTGTTTATACAAGCCCAAGAGTTTGGTGGCTATTTAAAACTATGGGACATAATAATATTGCTGTTTTAAATGGTGGTTTACCCGCTTGGAATAATGAGGGTTTTGAATTAGAACCTTTTAAAAAAGACACCTATAGTTTAGGTAATTTTGAAGCTGTTTTACATCTGGAACTGGTGAAGGATATAAATGAAATTAAAACAAATTTATCAACTAAACAAGCAATAGTTTTAGATGCTAGATCTGAAGGTAGATTTAATGGAACTGCTCCAGACCCAAGACCTAATTTAAAAAGTGGTCATATACCATATTCTATAAATTTGCCTTATAGCACTGTTCTTAAAGATGGTAAATTCAAATCTGAAACTGCTCTTAAATCCATTTTTAACAATTTAAAAATTGATGATAATCCTTTAATTTTTTCTTGTGGTTCTGGAATTACAGCTTGTATAATTATGTTAGCTAGTGAGCTTGTTCTAAAAAATAAAAAAGCTGTTTATGATGGTTCTTGGACTGAATGGGCTTCAACAAAAAACACTCCAATAGATACTTTAAATTAAAATTTTACCATTGACAAATAAAGAACTTAAAGAATTTTTAGACATAAAGGTAGTTGAATATAACAATCCTACATTTATTGAAAGTGACCCAATTCAAATTCCGCATCAATTTTCAATAAAAGAAGATATAGAAATTTCAGGGTTTTTAACTGCAACTATTGCGTGGGGAAATAGAAAAATGATTATTAAGAATGCTATTAAAATGATGGATTTATTGGGTAATTCTCCTTATGATTTTGTTATGAATCATAAACCACATCATTTAGATAATTTTAATGGCTTTGTACATAGAACTTTTAATAGTTTAGATGCTGTTTATTTTATAAATGCATTACAACATATTTATAAAAATTATTATGGTTTAGAAGGTGTATTTTCAAACTATTCTACAAAAACAACTACACAACCTGCTATTCACAAGTTAAAAGAGTTATTTTTTGAAATTCCGCATTTAGAACGTACTAAAAAACATATTTCTGATCCATTAAAAGGTTCAGCAGCCAAACGTATTAATATGTTTTTACGCTGGATGGTTAGAAATGATGCTGCAGGTGTTGATTTTGGAATTTGGAAGACAATTTCTCCAGCAATTTTATCTTGTCCTTTAGATGTGCATTCTGGAAATGTAGCTAGAAAATTAGGTTTACTAACAAGAAAACAAAATGATGCGAAAGCATTAGTAGAATTAGATACTGCACTAAGAAAAATGGATAAAATAGATCCTGTTAAATACGATTTTGCGCTATTTGGCTTAGGTGTTTTTGAAAAATTTTAATTATTCTAATTTTATTCCTTGTGATGTAAAAGATAAACCTTGTTGTCCAAAAGTAGAAATCATAATACTCTCAAAATGAGGATCGTTAGTTTGTTTTTCCTTTTTCCAACTAAAAACAAAATTGGCTCCTGTACCACCATGCTGATCAACTTCATCTATAATAATTTCAACAGTTTCTAAAGGTGCTATAAAAATATCTTTATCAAAATATGTTCTAATTAAATTCCCTTTGGTATCATAATAATTAGCTTTTTCTACATAAATAGTATCGTTTAAATTAATATTTTTCATACTAACTGTAACAGTTAAATTATGCGTTCTATCTTCAGAACTACTGTATATTTGAGAATATACAGACAAATATGTTTTACCTGACACTAAAGAATCTTTGTTATTTAAGTCTACAGTTCTTTTACTCCAATTATTTGGTTCTATTGAACTGAATTCTTTTTTTTCTTGACAAGAAAAAAGAAACATACAAATACTTAAAAAAAGCACTAATTTTTTTACAACCTTCAAATTATATATTTGAAATTCCATACACTATTTTAATTTGATACTAAAGATATTATTAATTTTTAAAAAAGTTACACTTTAAGTCTTAAAATTTACTCTAATTTAGGTAATACAAATTTTTCTAAAACACTTGGAAGTTCCATTAATGCTTCAACTTCTTCAGAAGTTCTAGGAGCTCTTTTAGATAAATTTACTGGACCATTTTTTGTAATTAAAATATCATCTTCTATACGAATACCTATACCCCACCATTTTTCATCACAATCACTTCCAATTGAAATATAAATACCTGGTTCCATTGTTACTACCATATTTTCTTCAAACTTTTTATAAGTACCTGGGTCGTGTACGTCTAAACCAATATGATGCATAGATCCGTGTGGAAAATAAGTATGATATGCTTTTTCTGAAGAAATAATTCCTAATTCGGCAAGGCCTTTATTTATTATTTTTTTAGCAATAGCGTGTGGTTTACTCATTTTTGTTCCAATTTTATAAGCTGCAATTCCTGCTTCTTGAGCTTCATAAACCAAATCGTAAATCAGTTTTTGTTCCTTAGAAAACTTTCCATTTGCCGGAATTGTTCTTGTTACATCTGCTGTATATCCGTGGTATTCTGCGCCTAAATCCATTAAAATTAAACTGTTTTCGCCAATTAATGTTTTATTATTATCTGTATAATGTAAAATACAACCATTATTTCCAGATCCCACAATTGAAGGATATCCTTCGTATTCTGCACCATATTTTTTATATACAAATTCGTGTATACCTTGCGCTTCTGTTTCAGACATATCTGGGTGCATTGCTTTCATTATTTCAATTTGTCCAATTGCTGAAATTTCAACAGCTTTTTTTAATAAAACTAATTCTTCTTTAGTTTTAATCTCACGCAAAGATGCCATTGTACCTTTTAAAAACTCTGTATCTAATTTTTTTAAAGTTTGCTCTCTAATTTTATCCTCCGAAATATCTTCTAAATTCATTAAATTAAAAGATATTTTTTCTTTAAACACCTCAATTAAATCATATAAATCGGCATTACTTTTTGTATCTCTTACATCGTTTTTAAATTCCTCAAAAAATATGTTATTAAATTTTAAAAAATCTATTTTATTATTTTTAAAATCACCACCTTTAAATGCAACTCTAAATCCTAGTTGATCTTGAGCTCCAATAACACCTAAACGTTTTCCTGTCCACATTTCAGCACTTTCATCACGCGCTTGTACAAATAAAACTTCATTAAATAACCGACCTTCAACTTCTTGGTTTTCTTTAAATATTAAAACCATTGCATGGGGTTCTTTATAACCCGTTAGATAATAAAAATTTGGATTTTGATGGTATACATAATCTACATCATTTGCTCTATTTCTAATTGGGTTTGCAAAAAAAACAGCAACACTATTAGCAGGCATTTTAGCACGTAAAGCTTCCCTTCTATCTTTATGAAAATCTTTAGTTAAATAATCAACCGGTAAAAATGGATTTTGTGCATAATTTGTAAAAAAAACAATAAAAATGCTGATAAATGCTATTTTTTTTAAAATCATAACTCCAAAATTTAGAATATTCAAATATAAAAAAAGATATATTGAGAGCAAGTATTCTAAACAATAGTATTCGTTTTGTAATAGTATTCAGACACTTTTAAAATTAGAAAATGTTAATTTAATACCAATTGATTTTATGATTATTTAGTACTTTAGCATCACAAAAAAATAATAAAAATGAAAAATACTGCTTTATCTCATATCCACGAACAATTAGGTGCTAAAATGGTGCCTTTTGCCGGTTTTAATATGCCTGTACAATATGAAGGAATAAATATTGAACATGAAACTGTTAGAAATGCTGTAGGTGTTTTTGATGTTTCCCATATGGGTGAATTTTTTCTAAAAGGTAAAAATGCATTGGCTTTAATTCAAAAAGTTACTTCTAATGATGCTTCTAAACTTGTAGATGGTAAAATTCAATACAGTTGTTTACCAAATAACGATGGTGGAATTGTTGATGATTTATTAGTTTATAGAATTACTGAAGAAGAATATATGCTTGTAGTAAATGCTTCTAATATTGAAAAAGATTGGAACTGGATTTCTCAGCATAACGATTTAGGTGTAGAAATGATTAATGCTTCAGACGCATATTCGTTACTAGCTGTACAAGGTCCAAAAACTTCTGAAGCTTTACAATCGCTTACAGATATTGAGCTTTCTTCTATGGAATATTACAGTTTTAAAATTGGTGAATTTGCCGGTTTTAAAGATATTATTGTTTCTGCAACTGGTTATACAGGTTCTGGTGGATTCGAAATTTATATAAAAAATAAAGACGCCGAAGCCGTTTGGAATGCTGTATTTAAAGCAGGTGCTGCTGTAGATATAAAACCAATTGGTTTAGCTGCTCGCGATACTTTACGTTTAGAAATGGGATTCTGTTTATACGGAAATGATATTAACGATACCACTTCTCCTATTGAAGCAGGTTTAGGATGGATTACAAAATTTACGAAAGATTTTATTAATTCTGAAGCACTTAAAAAGCAAAAAGAAGAAGGTGTAACAAAAAAATTAATTGCTTTTGAAATTACAGGAAAAGGAATTCCTCGTCACGGTTACGAAATTGTTGATGAAAATGGAACTGTAATTGGAGAAGTAACTTCTGGTACTATGAGTCCTTCACTTAAAAAAGGTATTGGTATGGGCTATGTAACAAAAGAATATGCTAAAAGAGACACCGAAATTTTTATTCAAGTTCGTAAAAAAGCAATTCCTGCAAAAATTGTAAGGCTTCCATTTTACAAGGCCTAAACTATTTTTAAATAATATTATCATTTTAACTCCAATCTAGATCTATTTCTTTGATTGGAGTTAAAATGCTTTTTAAAATTGTTATATTTTATTGAATTAATTTTATGAATTTAAAAGTAAAGCAACGCGTAGCATTAAGTACTTATTTTTTTTTAACAGGGTTATGCTTTGCTACTTGGGCATCTAGAATACCTACAATTAAAACCTTTTTTAATTTTAATGAAGCCGAACTTGGAACCATATTGTTGGCTATGCCAATAAGTTCTATGATTGGACTTCCAATTTCTGGATGGATTATTTCAAAATTTAACAGTAGAAAACCTATTATAATTTCATTTTTATTCTTCTCTTTTTCTTTAATTTTAATTGGTTATGCTACAACTCCCTTTGTGTTAATTGTTGCTATATGCATTTTTTCTTTTGCAATGAGAATTTTAAATATTGCAATGAATACACAATCAATAACACTTCAAAAACAATTTAAAAAGAAAATTGTAAGTTCATTTCATGGACTTTGGAGTACTGGTGGTTTAATTGGTGTTGGATTTTCTACACTTATGGTAAAATTAGATATTTCTATTACAAACCATTTATTAGTTATATCCTTATGCTCCTTAATTTGCGCTTTAATTGCGTTTTTATACCTAATTAAAGGAGATAAATCAATCTCTGGAAATAAATTAATTTTAGGAAAACCCGATCCATTTATTCTATATTTAGGTTTATTAGTATTTTTAGCTGCATTGTGTGAAGGCGGTATGTTCGATTGGAGCGGTGTTTATTTTAAAGAAGTTATTAATGAAGCTATTTTTACTTATGGATACCTTTCATTTATGACTTGCATGGCTTTATCACGATTTTTTTCAGATAAATTAATGGATGCTATTGGAATGCAAAAAACATATATTTTAAGTGCCGTTTTAATTGCTTTGGGTGTTTCAACTGCAATATTTTTCCCTACTTTTTGGCCAGCTCTTTTTGGATTTTGTTTAGTAGGTATTGGTACTGCTCCTATTTTTCCTATGACATTTATTTTAGCTGGAACTTCAAACAAATATTCTCCTGGTATGGCAATATCTATTATTAGTACTTATGCTATTGTTGGTATGTTAATTGGACCTCCTTTAATTGGTTATTTAGCACATGCTTTTGGATTAAAATCGGCTTTCTTTATTTTTATATTTGCAGGACTTTCTTTTATTCCTATTTCAAAATTATTATTTATCTATAAAAGCAAAATGAGTTAAATTTGAAATTATTTACAAATTAAAATATTCAGGAATTTTTCCTTTTACACCTCTATAAAAGTCATAAATAAAATTCATATCTTTTTCTTTATCATCAGTTAAATAATAAGGTTTAGATATTTTAACTTGTTTGTTTTCAAAATCAAAAGTCATCATAACAATTGGCACATTAGCCCCTTTTGCAATATGATAAAAACCAGTTTTCCAAGTATCTACACGTTTTCTAGTTCCTTCAGGAGATAATGCAAATATAAATTGCTCTCTTTTATTAAAAATATTTATTATCGCTTCTACTTTATTAGTACTTTTACTTCTATCAATAGGAATTCCTCCTAACTTTCTAAAAATAAATCCAAAAGGAGGTTTAAATAAAGAAGCTTTACCTATAAAATTAACAGGAAGTTTTTGCGTAAGTTTCATTGCTAAACCCAGCATAAAATCTTGCCAATGTGTGTGTGGAGCTCCTATTATTATATATTTTTTAATATCCGTAGGAAAAGCTCCTACTGTTTTCCAACCAAATAGTTTGTGAAAAATAAATTTAGAGATTGTTTTCATAGTTCTGTTAATAACTCAACTTTATATTTATAATTCACAAGTTATTACAACAAATATAAAAATCTTACTTTTATAAACTAATTTTATTATAATGAATATACTTTTTATCTACAGTTTAATAGCAGTTGTGTTTTTTATAATTGGATATATAATTAGTAATTTAATTACTAAAAACAAATATCAAAAAATCACTTCAGCATTAGAAATAAAACATCAACTTTTACTTGAGGAAAAAGAAACTAATAATCAATTAATCAATCAATTAAATATTGACAAACTAGCATTATCTAATGAAAAACACGAAATAGATTTACAGCTTACCCAAAAGGTTTCAGAACTCAAAAATTTAAAAGAAAAACTACAAGAAAACAAACAAGAAATTGAAAAATTACAAGAAAAATTTTCAAAAGATTTTGAATTATTAGCTTCAAAAATTTTAGAAGAAAAATCATCAAAGTTTACAGAACAGAATAAAGAAAATATTAAAAATATTTTAAGTCCTTTACAAGAAAAAATTCAAGATTTTGAGAAAAAAGTTGAAAATACACATAAGGAAAGTATAGACTATCATGCTGCTTTACGTCAACAAATAGTTGGACTAAAGGAAATGAATTTACAAATGAGTAAGGAAACTTTAAATTTAACAAAAGCTTTAAAAGGTGATAGTAAAACGCAAGGGAATTGGGGAGAATTGGTATTAGAACGCGTTTTAGAAAAATCTGGTCTAGAAAAAGATAGAGAATACTTTATACAACAAAGTTTTACAAACGCTGAAGGAAAACGAATTTTACCTGATGTAGTTATCCATTTACCAGACAATAAAAAAATGATTATTGATTCTAAAGTATCATTAACTGCTTACGAACAATATATAAATACAGACAACCCAACCGATAAAGAACAAGCAATTACAGCGCATGTAAACTCTTTAAAACGACATATAACACATTTAAGTGAAAAGAATTATCAAGATATTTACCAAATAGATTCTCCTAATTTTGTATTGTTATTTATACCAATTGAGCCTGCTTTTGCTGTTGCTTTAAACAGTGATAACCAATTGTATAATAAAGCTTTTGAAAAAAATATTGTAATTGTAACTCCAACTACCCTATTAGCTACTTTACGTACAATTGATAGTATGTGGAATAATGAAAAACAGCAACGTAATGCTATTGAAATTGCACTACAAGCCGGGCGTTTATTCGATCAATTTGTTAATTTAACAAATGATTTAATTAAAGTTGGCACCCAATTAAAAACAGTCCAAGGGAGTTATGACACTACAATGAAAAAATTAACTGGAAAAGGAAATCTAGTTAAAAAACTAGAAAAAATTAAAAAATTAGGTGCAACTGGTTCTAAAAATTTTAATGAAAAATTATTAGAAAGAGCCTTAGATGATGAGGATTAATTGATTAAAACTTAATAAAAAGCTAAATCAAATGCCTCGTCATAAAAAAGATTGTTTAAGAAACTGTTCTATTTAATAAGTATCAGCGTCTAAATAATCTGGAATTCCATCATTATCAGTATCATCGTTTGTTGGATCTCCATCTCCGTTTGCATCTTCATCAATTGTTAAAACACCATCTCCATCGTCATCTTCATCATAATAATTAGGAATACCGTCTCCGTCGGTATCATCATTATTTAAATTATTATCGCCATTTAAATCTTCAAATTTTGAATCTACTCCATCATAATCGTGGTCAATTAAATTCACACTTTTTAAAGCTATTTCAAATATTAATGGTGAGTTTTCTTCAATAATTCCAGAACTTATATTTCCATAAGCTAAACCAGAAGGTATAAATAAAATTCCTTCTCCATAATCCTCAAAATCAAATGATTCATCTTCATTTTGAACAACAGTTCCTCCTTTAAAATTTGTAAATCCATATTGCCATCCAGGAATTAGCCCACTTAAAACAGCTGGGCTTGTTCCTATATTCCAAGAAAATGTAGTTTTTGAATCAAATACTGTACTATCTAATAACATACCTGTATAGGTTACAAAAACAGAATCTACAGCTGATGGTGAAATTGTAGAACCTTCGTTTTTAACAAGATAATATAATTTATAATCAACTTCATTATACTCTACTTCTTGAACTCCTAAACGTGGATCTACCATTAAAGAACTTTGACCACTTGTAATGGTGTCCAATGCTCCATCTTCATTCAAATAATGTGTTTTTAAATATTCAATTAAAATATTATCATCTATAATTGACTGTGAAGCAGCATCATAATCATCTGAATCATCATCTTTTTTACAAGAATAAATTGCTAAACAAATTGCGAATAAGACTAATATATTTTTAATTTTCATTTACGTTTATTTTAAGGTGCGCAAGATACTATTTTCATATCTTTGTTAAAAGAGAAAAACTAAAATTTAACTTTATTATTGTATTTAAATGCGTATTGACAAATATTTATGGTGTATAAGGCTATATAAAACCAGAAGTATAGCTACTGAAGCTTGTAAAAAAGGACATGTAAAAATAAATGGTGCTAACGTAAAAGCTTCAAAATTAATTTTTAATGGCGAAGAGATTACGGTTAGAAAAAATCAGATTAATTATAAAATTGAAGTTTTAGACATTCCTGCTAATAGAGTTAGTGCTAAACTGGTTGATCTTTATAGAAAAGATATGACTCCTGCTGAAGAATTTGAAAAATTTGAACTTTTAAAATATTCTAAAGATTATTATAGAAAAAAAGGTACTGGAAGACCTACAAAAAAAGACAGAAGAGATATTGATGACTTGCAAAAAGATTAGTTGTTTTAAATATTATAATAGCCATACTTTTAAAGTCAACATTTTTTTTAAAAATTAGTTTATATATTTATTAATTTTAGAAAATTGTTATAATTCGATAAAACGAAGACAAGAAAACGAATTGTTTTTTATCTTTGAAAAAAAATAACATAATGGAAAGTTCAATTATTTTAACAAACGAGCAAATTAAAAATAAAACTCGTCGCATTGCTTATCAAATTTACGAAACCAATTGTAATGAAAAAGAAATTATAATTGCTGGAATAAATGGAAATGGCTATGTATTTGCTCAAAATATTGCAACTATTTTAAATAGTATTTCAGATTTAAATGTTGTTTTATGTGAGGTTCTTATCGATAAAAAAAATCCAATTAAAAAAATATCAACCAGTATACATTCAAATGAATATAAAAACAAATCACTGGTTTTAGTAGATGATGTTTTAAATTCTGGAACAACTTTAATATATGGAATTAAACATTTTTTAGAAGTACCTCTTAAACGTTTTAAAACTGCAGTTTTAATTAACAGAAATCATAAAAAATACCCTGTAAAGGCTGATTTTAAAGGAATTTCTTTATCAACATCAATGCAAGAACACATCAATGTAATTTTTGATACTGAAAATGCTTATGCTATATTAGAGTAAATGAGCAATTTCTTTTGCAATAGTATCAATATTCTTATCGTTTACTGAAATAATTTCATCAGCTTTATTATAAAATAAAGAACGCTCAAAAAGGTGTTTTCCTATATATTCTTTTAAATTATCTTTTCCAATAGTAGCAACTAAAGGTCTTTGTGAAGTTTCACCTTGTAATCTATTAAAAATAGTATTAATTGAAGCATTTAAATAAAACGACTTAGATTTTTCTTTAATTAACTCCATATTATTACCATAACAAGGTGTGCCTCCTCCTAATGAAATTATACAACTTTCATTTAAATTTAATAATTGTTGTAAATATTCACTTTCTTTTTTTCTAAAATAAATTTCTCCTTTAGTTTTAAAAATAGTTGAAATTGAAATTTTTTCACAATCTTCAATATATGCATCTAAGTCTAAAAACTTAATTTTTAGAGATGTAGCAAGATATTTTCCCACTGCTGATTTTCCCGATGCCATATAACCTAGTAGTACAATTTTCATAAAATAATTTGTAAAAAAATAACATTACAAATATCTAATAAAAAAGTTTAAAAAAAAACTTGTTTTTTAAACTTTAGGTAGTATATTTGCACTCGCAATTAGAAAAGGATTGACCTGGTAGCTCAGTTGGTAGAGCACCTCCCTTTTAAGGAGGTGGTCCTGGGTTCGAGCCCCAGCCAGGTCACAAAAAGTTAAGTTTTTACTTAACTTTTTTTGTATAACAACTTTACGCGCGTATGGCGGAATTGGTAGACGCGCCAGCTTGAGGGGTTGGTGTTCGCATAGAACGTGCTGGTTCGACTCCAGTTACGCGCACATTAAGATAGTTTTACACTTAAACAAGCTTCCCTCCTACATTAAATCAATATTTATAGAGAATAATAACGTTTTTATTACTGAAATATGTAGTTAATATCATATATTTGATTTATTAACTTACTTTTAGTAAAAGTTAACGCATTTTTAATATTATCCAATTTCTATTAAATTAAACCCTTAATGCCTGAAAAATATTTTTTTATAATATTTTGTTCTGTTATTATATCCTTTTCTTTTGGTAATTTAGAACAGGATCTAAATAACAGCCAAAGGATAAAAGCAACACAAAAAACAGAACAAGATCAAATTGCTCTTCAGTTGGATAGTGCTCTAAATATGGTTAACGTAGACAGCCAAAAAACTTTAAAAATTGCCAAATATTGTTTAGAACAATCAAAACAAAACAAAAATAAATTTTTACAAATGCGCTCCAACTATATTCTTGGAAGGGCTATGTATATTATTGATAGTTTAAATTATTCAAAAAATTATTTAAATACTGCTTTAGATTTATCAGAAGATCTTGATGATAATTGGTATAAAGGCGAAATTTTAAATCGTATTGCTATAATTCAATATAGATTTAATGAAACTAAACTTGCGCTTGAAACATTTAATGATGCACTTTATTATAGTCAAGAATCAAAAAACTATAAAGCTATTGGCTCTAGCTATTCTATGATTGGAACCATTTTTCGTGTAAATGGAGTATATAGTAGGGCTATTGAATATTTTATAAAATCAAGATTAAATTATAGAAAAGCTAATTTTAATGAAGGTGATGCCTGGGTAGCTTATTTACTCGGTCAAGTTAACTCAGACCTTAGAAATTCAGAAAAAGCATTAAAATATTTTAAAGAAGCTTTAGGTAAATACCATATTATAAATTCTATTGATGGTAATACTAACGGACTTGCTATGTGTTATGAACAAATTGCTTTATTAAATTTAGAATTTGGAAATCTTGATGACGCTAATAAAAATATTGATATATTACTTAAAATTTATTCCAAAACTAACTCTAAATATGGTTTATCTTCTTCTTACAGTCTTTTAGGTAAATTAGAATATTTAAAAGGAAATTATAAGCTAGCAGAACAAAATTTATATAAATCACTTGATATAAAAAATAAATATTTAAATCTACATGGAAGATCTAGTATCTTTGAATATTTAGGTCTTTGTGCAATAAAATTAGGACGTTTTAATGAAGGTATCAAAAAAATTAACCAAGGACTTGAAATAGCATTATCAACTAAGTCTAAAAAAAATCAATTAGACATTTATTCTAAACTAGCTAATATATATTTAGATGTTAATGACTATAAAAAAGCAGTTTATTATCAAAATAAACAAATAGAGGTACAAGATTTAATTTTATTTGGTGAAGCCGATATTCAAACAGAGCAACTTCAAACTTTTTATGAATTAGATGAAAAAAATCAAGAAATAAATCAATTAAAAAAAGAAAAAGAAGTCAATATTTTAAAAATTGAACGCCAAGGTATTTACCAAATTTTAATGGGGCTAGTAATTCTAATTATAATAGTAATAGCCATAGTTATATACCTATTTTATAAAAAATTACAACATAAAAATGATGAATTAAGTATTTTAAATACTACTAAAAATAAGATTTTTACAATTATTGCCCACGATTTAAGAAGTCCTTTTAACACCATCTTAGGGTTTTCAGATTTGCTAAGCAGTAATGCAAAACGTTTAGATATTAATAAAATTATTAAATTTAGTCAACATATAAATTTAGAAGCTACCAACACATTAACACTATTAGATAATTTATTAAATTGGGCTAAATCTCAAACTAAACAAATTTCATTCAACCCAACAGAATTAAATATAAAGCCAATAATAACACAAATACTTGAAGAATTAAATTCTACAGCAGAACTAAAAAACATATCATTAAACTATACTCAATTAGATGATCTTAAAGTTTATGCAGATACTAACATGCTAAAAACAATATTGAGAAATCTAATTACAAACGCAATAAAATTCACTTACCTTGAAGGATCTGTTACCGTAACTACAAAAGTAAAAAATAATTTTGTTGAAATTTCAATTTCCGACACTGGAATGGGTATGAGTGATGAGACTAGAAATAAATTATTTACATTACAAACCAATGAATCTACAACTGGTACTGCAAATGAAAAAGGTTCTGGTCTAGGCTTAGTACTTTGTAAAGAATTTATAGAAAAACATGGTGGTAACATATGGGTAACTTCTGAACTTGGCAAAGGAACAACATTTTATTTTTCACTTCCAAATGAAATTTAATTCATCTTTGTTTTGCTACTATTTTAAAAAATAGTAATTTTATCTCTTAATTTATAGAAAATGAAAAAATACTTATATACATTAGTTTTAACAACTTTATTATGGTCTTGTGGAGGATCAGGAGGCAGTGATTCTCCAGAACCAGAGCCAGAAAATAATGCACCAAACACTCCTACTCTAAAATATCCAACAAACAACTTACTTTGTATAGATAACACCATTGATTTTGAATGGAATGCAGCAACAGATCCAGATGGAGATGTGGTTACTTACGAAATTCAAATTGCTAAAGACAATCAATTTACTCAAATAGTTCAAACGGTTACTAATACAAGTACTCTAAGAACAATTTCTTTAGATAAAGGAATTGCTTATTACTGGAGAGTTAGTGCAAAAGACAGTAAAAATTTATCAAGTGATTATTCAAGTGTAAATTCGTTTTATACAGAAGGAGAAGGAGTTTCTAATTACTTACCTTTTTCTCCAGAAATTGTAAGCCCTACATTAAACGCAACAGTTACCGAAACAAATGCAACACTTGAATGGAACGCATCCGATGTAGATAATGATCCTCTTACTTTTGATGTATATTTTGGTACAACAGAAACACCAACAACAATTGTATCATCAAATCAAACTTCAAAAACATTTAATGTAGATCTTTCTAGTTCAGAAACTTATTATTGGAAAGTTGTAGTTAAAGATGATAAAGGAGGAGAAACTATAGGTCAAGTTTGGAATTTCAAAACTGATTAATGGATACCTATTTTATTAAAAACAAGAGCCTTTATTTAATTAAATAAAGGCTCTTGTTTTTTGAAATTAAAAAATATTCTTAAACCTTTAACAAAATTTATAACTAATAATTACTATAATTGTATATGATAAAAAAATTACTATATACGGCACTATTTTTTATTACTTTAAACAGTTATTCTCAACAAAATATAGAGAATGATACAATAAAAGATACTACAATCGCTACATTATTAAAAGGACAAATAGTAAATCAACTTGATAAAACACCTTTAAAAGGTGCCCATGTTTTTAATTTAAATTCAGTATTAGGTACAATCACTAATGAAAACGGAAATTTTGAAATACCAATTGCTGTAAGTGATACTATTTATGTTTCTTATTTAGGATACCAATCAATTAAATTAAAAATAACTAACGATTTATTAAAAGGAAATGAACTGGTTATAGAATTGTATGAAAAAACAGAAGAAATTAGTGAAGTAGTAGTAAAATCTCATAAATTAATAGGTGTTTTAGAAATAGATGCTAAAAATGTACCTAAAGATAAATATGCTCGTATACATATTAATGGTTTAGCTCAAACTTATGAAGTTGGAGGTACAAGACAAAGAAAAGATTTTAATTCACCTGTAGATGCGCTATTTAAACCAATTGATTTTGTTTATAATATGTTTGGTAAAAAACCAAAACAATTAAAAAAGCTAAAAAAAATGCGTGATAATGATGAATTACGCGTACAATTAGAAGCTAAATTTAATAGAGAATTAATGATGGAATATTTAGAAATGGATTCGGCTGAATTAACCGACTTACTTAATGAGTGTAATTATTCTGATTATTTTATTAAACAAGCTAGTGATTTACAATTAATTGAAGCTGTATTGTTATGTTATGAAAATTACAAAGCCGTAAAAAAAGGAAGTACTATAAAAACTACAGATGATAAATAAGTAGATATCTTCTAAAACTAAAGCATAAAAAAAACCTTTGAAATTCAAAGGTTTTTTTGTGCTTTATAAATATAAGAGTTGATTTATCCTAAAACTTCAGCAACTTTAGCTCCAATTTTAGCTGGTGAATCAACTACGTAAATTCCGTTAGCTTTTAAAATTTCCATTTTAGCTTGTGCAGTATCATCTTTACCTCCTACAATTGCTCCTGCATGTCCCATTGTTCTTCCTTTTGGTGCAGTTTGCCCTGCTATAAAACCTACAACTGGTTTTTTATTTCCTGTAGCTTTTACCCATTGTGCAGCTTCAGCTTCTAATTGACCTCCAATTTCACCAATCATTACAATACATTTTGTATCATCATCATTCATCAATAATTCTACAGCTTCTTTTGTAGTAGTTCCAATAATTGGATCACCACCAATACCAATTGCTGTTGTAATTCCATACCCTTGTTTTACTACTTGGTCAGCAGCTTCATACGTTAATGTTCCTGACTTTGAAACAATACCTACACTACCTTTCTTAAAAATAAAACCTGGCATAATACCAACTTTAGCTTCATCAGGAGTAATAACACCTGGACAGTTAGGACCAACTAATCTACAATCTTTAGTTGCTATATATGCTTTTACCTTAACCATATCCGCAACAGGTATTCCTTCTGTAATACAAATAATTACTTTAATACCAGCAGCAGCAGCTTCCATTATGGCATCTGCAGCAAAAGCAGGTGGTACAAATATAATTGAAGTATCTGCAGCAACTTTATCAACGGCTTCTTGAACTGTATTAAAAACAGGTTTATCTAAATGAAGTTGGCCTCCTTTACCCGGTGTAACCCCACCTACAACATTTGTTCCATACTCAATCATTTGTGTAGCATGAAAAGTTCCTTCACTACCAGTAAAACCCTGGACAATTATATTTGAATTTTTATTTACTAAAACGCTCATTTGTATGTATTTTATATTATATCTATTTCAAAAGTAATTTTTTTTTCTAATTATAAGTTAGAAACAAAACTTATTTTTTTTGATTTTTTATTAATTGTTTTATTTCAACAATTTCTTTTAGCTTTTTTCTTGATTCTTCTATTGGTGTGCCAAAGTATGTTAAATTTCCTTTTATAGATTTTGTAACACCTGTTTGACCTAAAACAACAGCATTTTTACCAATTGTAATTCCACTATTTGTACCAACTTGTCCCCATAAAGTTACGTTATCTTCAACAATAACACAACCTGCAATACCCGTTTGAGATGCTATTAAACATTTTTCACCAATAATAGTATCATGTCCAACTTGAACTTGATTATCTATTTTTGTTCCTTTATTTATTGTTGTATTACCTGACACCCCTCTATCTATTGTACACAAAGCGCCAATATCAACATTATCTTTAATTACAACACTACCACCAGAAATTAATTTATCGTAACCTGTACTTCTTTTTTTATAATAAAAAGCATCTGCTCCTAAAATTGAACCTGAATGAATAGTAACATTATTACCGATTGTACAATCGTCATAAATTGTAACGTTCGGGTGAATTATACAATTTTCTCCAATTGTAACATTGTTTCCAATAAAAACGTTTGGTTGTATAATAGTACCTTCACCTATTGTAGCTGAATCAGATATTAATTTATTAGCTTGTTTAAAGGGATTAAAATGCTTTGTTAATTTATTAAAATCTGAAAATGGATCTTTAGAAATTAATAAAGCCTTTCCTTCTGGACAATCTACTTTTTTATTTATTAGAACAACACTTGCTTTAGATTTTAAAGCTTTATCGTAATATTTAGGATGATCTACAAAAACAATATCTCCATTTTCAACAACATGTATTTCATTACAGCCATAAATTGGAAAATCATCAGCACCTACGTACTCAAGTTTTAATAAATTTGCAATATCCTTTAAATTATATTTATGAGGAAACTTCATAAGTTACTCTTTAACTCGTTCTAAATAAGAGCTCTTTGAAGTATCAATTTTAATTTTATCACCTTCATTTATAAACAAAGGCACATTAATTTGCGCACCTGTTTCAACAGTAGCAGGTTTAGTTGCATTTGTTGCTGTATTACCTTTTACACCTGGTTCTGTATGTGTAATTTCTAATATAACACTTGCTGGTATTTCTACTGATAAAGGCATGCTATCTTCTGTATTAAAAACAACTGTAACTACTTCTCCTTCTTTTAAAAGTTCTGGTGTATCTAGTGTTTCTTTACCAAGAGTTATTTGATTATAATCTTCCGTATTCATAAAGTGAAAAATGTCACCTTCTGGATATAAAAACTGATATTTTCTAGTTTCTACTCTAATATCTTCAATTTTACGTCCAGCAGGAAATGTATTATCTAATAATTTACCTGTTGACAAACTTTTTAGCTTAGTTCTAACAAATGCAGGTCCTTTTCCAGGTTTTACATGTAAAAATTCTACTATTTTAAAAATATCATTATTATGTCTTATACATAATCCGTTTCTTATATCTGATGTTGTTGCCATTTGTTTTATTTAAGTTCTAAGTTATAATTATTATTTTAAAAGAATTGAAAAATATTATGAACAGAATTAAAATTCATAATTAGTGATTTACTATCAACTCCCAGTATATCCTTTCATAATTCCTCTTTGTGAGTTTTTTATAAAAAGTAATATTTGATCTCTTTCTTTTGTTGCTTCCATTTCTGCTTCTATAATTTCTACTGCTTGCGAAGTATTGTAATTTTTTTGATATAAAAGCCTAAAAACATTTTGAATTTCTCTAATTTTTCCAGTTTCAAACCCTCTTCTCCTTAATCCAATTGAATTAATTCCAATATATGAAAGTGGTTCTTTACCTGCTTTTGTATAAGGAGGCACATCTTTTCTAACTAAAGATCCTCCAGAAACCATTGCATGCTCTCCAATATGAATAAATTGATGTACAGCTACCAATCCACTTAGTATTGCAAAATCACCAATTGTAACATGTCCAGCTATAACAGATCCATTTGCTAAAATACAATTATTTCCAATAACACAATCGTGTGCTATATGTGAAGTAGCCATTATTAAACAGTTATCCCCTATTTGGGTTTTTCCTAATGCTTTAGTTCCTCTATTAATTGTACAACACTCTCTAATGGTAGTATTATCTCCAATTATTGCTAAAGAGTCTTCTCCATCAAATTTTAAATCTTGAGGAATTGCAGAAATTACAGCTCCAGGAAAAATTCTACAATTTTTACCTATTCGTGCGCCTTCCATTATAGTAACATTAGAACCAATCCAAGTTCCAGAACCTATAATTACATTATTATGAATTGTTGTAAAAGGCTCCACCACTACATTAGTAGCTATTTTGGCACCTGGATGTATATATGCTAAAGGTTGATTCATTATTCTTTAGGTTTTTTTGCTATTTGAGCCATTAATTCTGCTTCTACTACCAATTTTCCATTTGCATAGCCATAAGATTGCATATGGCAAATTCCACGTCTAATAGGTGACATTAATTCGGCTTTAAAAATTAAAGTATCTCCTGGTAATACTTTTTGTTTAAATTTAACATTATCCATTTTCATAAAATATGTCAAATAATTTTCAGGATCTGGTACTGTACTTAAAACTAAAACACCACCACACTGTGCCATAGCCTCAACTTGTAATACACCTGGCATTACTGGTGATCCAGGAAAATGTCCAACAAAGAAATTTTCATTCATTGTAACATTTTTCATACCAACCACATGTTTATCTGAAAGCTCTATAATTCTATCAATTAATAAAAATGGTGGTCTATGAGGTAAAATATTCATTATTTGATGAATATCCATTAAAGGTGGTTGATTTAGATCAAAAGTTGGAACTTTATTTCTTTTTTCGTGCTTAATAATTTTTTGAAGTTTTTTAGCAAAAGTGGTATTTATTAAATGTCCTGGTTTATTTGCTATAACTTTTCCTCTAATTCTAGTACCTACTAAGGCTAAATCTCCAATTACATCTAATAATTTATGCCTTGCTGCTTCATTAGCCCAACGCAGTGTTAAGTTGTCTAATATACCATTTGGTTTAACTGTTAAAGATTCTTTATTAAAAGCTTTCTTTAACTTATCCATAGTAGCTTCAGAAATTTCTTTATCTACATAAACTATCGCATTATTTAGATCTCCTCCTTTTATTAAGTTGTTATCTAATAACATTTCAAGTTCATGTAAAAAACTAAAAGTACGTGCATTAGAAATTTCGTTTTTAAAATCTTTTAACGAATTTAATGTTGCATTTTGAGTACCTAATACTTTAGTTCCAAAATCTACCATTGAAGTAATTTGATATTCATCTGAAGGCATTAAAATAATTTCACTTCCGGTTGCTTCATCCTTATAAGAAATTATTTCTTTTACAACATATTCTTCTCTTTCTGCACTTTGCTCTTCAATACCTGCTTTTTCAAGTGCTTCAACAAATTGTTTAGATGAACCATCCATAATTGGTGGTTCTGCACTATTAATTTCAATACAAATATTATCTATATCTAATGCTACTACTGCAGCTAAAACGTGTTCTGATGTATTTACAAAAACACCTCTTTTTTCTAAATTTGTTCCTCGTTGTGTATTAACAACATATTCCGCACTTGCTTCAATTACAGGTTCTCCCTCCAAATCAATTCTAACAAAAGCATATCCATAGTTGATCGGCGCAGGTTTAAAAGTTATTAAAACTTTATTTCCTGTATGCAAACCAACACCAGAAAGTGTTACTTCTTTTTTAATTGTTTTTTGTTTAGTACTCATATTTTTATTTTAAAGCTTTTTCTTTATTTTCTAAACTATTAATAGTTTTTACTATACTTGGCAGTTTTTTAAAGTACACATAAGATTTGTTAAAATCTGAATATCCAAAAGCAGGCGTACCTTGAATGGTTTCTCCATCCTTAATGTTTTTACTTATACCAGATTGCGCTTGTATTTTAACATTATTGCCAATAGTTAAATGTCCTGCAACACCTACTTGTCCACCAAACATACAGTTTTCTCCTATTTTAGACGATCCAGCTATTCCACATTGAGCTGCAATAACTGTATTTTTACCTATTTCTACATTATGAGCTACTTGAATTTGATTGTCTAATTTAACGCCACTTCGTATAATTGTTGAACCTAATGTAGCTCTATCTATTGTTGTTGCAGCTCCAATATCTACAAAATCTTCAATAATTACATTTCCAATTTGTGGAATCTTTCCATAAACACCTTGTTTATCAGGTGCAAAACCAAATCCATCTGCACCAATAATAGCCCCTGAGTTTATAACACAGTTGTTACCTATTTCGGTTTCAGAATAAATTTTTGCTCCAGAGAAAAATATTACATTATCACCTATTTTAACATTGTCTCCAATATATACATTTGGATAAATTTTTACGTTTTCACCAATAGTTACATTATTACCTATATAGGCAAATGCTCCTAAGTAAATATCTTCTGGAACCTCAGTATTTTCTCCAACAAATGAAGGTTGTTCAACACCTGTTTTTTGAGATTTAGCTTGATTGTAATATTCTAATAATAATGCAAAAGATTGATATGCATCATCAACCTTTACAAGTGTAGTTTCAAATTCCTTTTCTGGAATAAAGTCTTTCCCAACAATTGCAATTGATGCTTTTGTTGAATATATATATGGGGTGTATTTTGGATTTGATAAAAAAGTTAATGAACCCTTTTCCCCTTCTTCAATTTTAGAAAGTTTAAAAACTTCCACATCGGCATTGCCATCTATTTCACCTCCTAAAATTTCTGCTATTTGATTTGCTGTGAATTTCATTGTTGCAAAAGTAAAAAAAAAGAATCATTATACCTATTTCTTAGGATAACACAAATAATACTTATTTACGGGTTTAGAAAGTGCCTGAATATTAAAATGATCTGATACTTCAACAACATCTTTAACTTCTCCATTTTTAAATAGTAATTTTATTGTATTTTTAGTTGAATCGTATGCCTGATTACAAATTTTACCATTGTAAACTAAATAATCTACTTCTTTATTACTTAAATTAAAATTCTTTTTTACAAGGTCTTTTACACGTTGAACTTCCTCTTTTCTAAAAGGTTTATTTTGCAATACAACTTTAGGTAATATTCTATTAATTAAACTTTCTGAGAGTTTTGAAAGAATAAAATCTTCATTAGAAATCCATTCTTTTATAGAAGCCAAAACATCATAATTATCTAACTTGGCAAATATTTTTAATGTTTTTGTTGTAAAATTAGCTTCATCTATTTGGTTGATTAAAAAGTAATTAAATGCTTTACTAGCTGGTAATTTAGCTCCATTTAACACTAATTCTTTTGCGCGCATTAATACTCTTTCTAGTTGTTTTTCAGCTCCTAGTCCCGTTTTATGAAGGTATACTTGCCAATACATTAAACGTCTTGCTACAATAAATTTTTCTACAGAATAAATACCTTTTTCTTCAACAACTAATTCATCATCTATTACATTTAACATGGTTATTAATCGTTCAGAATTTATATTTCCTTCAGAAACACCTGTATAAAAACTATCTCTTTTTAAATAGTCTAACCGATCCATATCTAACTGACTTGCAATTAATTGATGTAAAAACTTACGAGGATAATCTCCTTTAAAAATAGTTATAGCTAAACTTAATTTACCTTTAAAATCAACATTTAACGCTTCCATAAATTTTAATGAAATTGTTTCATGGTTTATACCTGTAGCAATACTTTTTTCTAAGGCATGTGAAAAAGGTCCGTGCCCAATATCGTGTAATAAAATTGCTATATAAAGTGCATTTGCTTCTTCTTCGGAAATTTCCACACCTTTAAATTTTAAAATATGGACCGTTTTTTGCATTAAATGCATACAACCTAAAGCATGATGAAACCGTGTATGATGTGCACCAGGATATACTAAATAAGACATCCCCATTTGAGATATTCTTCTTAAACGCTGAAAATAAGGGTGTTCTATTAAATCGTATATTAATGCATTTGGAATAGTAATAAATCCATAAATTGGATCGTTTAATATTTTAAGTTTGTTCGTGTTTTTATCGTTCAAAACAAGTATTTTAGTAATAACAGTGCAAAGATAACAAACAATATGAGTGAAATAAGTATTTTATGGGTAGATGATGAAATTGATTTACTAAAACCACATATTCTATTTTTAGAAAAAAAAGGATATGCCGTTACAAAATGTAATAATGGTGCAGATGCCATTGATTTATGTGAAGAAAATAATTACGATATTGTTTTTTTAGATGAAAACATGCCTGGTTTAAGTGGGCTAGAAACTTTAACCGAAATTAAAAGCAAACGTGCCAATCTTCCAATAGTAATGATTACTAAAAGTGAAGAAGAATATATTATGGAAGATGCCATTGGTAATAAAATTGCAGATTACTTAATAAAACCAGTAAATCCAAATCAAATTTTACTGAGCCTTAAAAAGAATTTAGACCTTTCTCGCTTGGTTTCAGAAAAAACAACTTCTAATTATCAACAAGAATTTAGAAAAATTGCTATGGATTTGGCAATGGTAAATTCTTATGACGAATGGATTACTGTTTATAAAAAATTAGTTTATTGGGAGCTAGAATTAGAAAATATTAATGATTCTGGAATGGTTGAAATTCTAGAAAGTCAGAAGCAAGAAGCAAATTCTTTATTTTTTAAATTTATCAAAAAAAATTATAAAGATTGGATTAATAATGACGAAGAAGCTCCAATCTTATCAAATACCTTATTTAAAAAAATAATAATTCCTGAAGTTAAAAACTCAAAAGGAACACTATTAGTTGTAATTGATAACTTACGTTACGACCAATTTAATATTATTGAAAAAACAATTAACAAATATTACAAAAAACAACAAGAAACTCCTTATTTAAGTATTTTACCAACGGCTACACAATATGCTAGAAATGCAATTTTCTCAGGCTTAATGCCTTTAGAAATGGAGCAAAAACATCCAGATTTATGGAAAAACGACACCGATGAAGGTGGTAAAAACTTACACGAAAAAGAATTTTTAGATACTCAATTAAAACGACTTAGAGAAACTATTAAATTTGAATATTATAAAATAACTAATTTAAAATCTGGAAAAAATTTAGCTGATAATTTTAATACTTTAAAAGAAAATGATTTAACAGTTGTTGTCTATAATTTTGTTGATATGATCTCTCATGCCAAAACAGAAATGGAAGTTATTAAAGAGTTAGCTAGTGACGATAAAGCCTATAGATCTTTAACAAATAGTTGGTTTTTAAACTCCCCTTTGTTAGATATGATTCAAAAAGCACAAAAATTAGGATTAAAATTAATAATTACTACAGACCATGGTACCATAAATTCCAAAGCTCCTTCAAAAGTAATTGGCGATAAAAATATCAGTTCAAATTTAAGGTATAAAACTGGTAAAAGTCTTTCTTATGAAGATAAAGAGGTATATGCAGTAAAAAATCCTAAAGACATTTTATTACCTTCTTTAAGTTTAAATAGTTCTTTTATTTTTGCTAAAGAAGATTACTTTTTTGCGTATCCAAATAATTACAATCACTTTGTAAAATATTATAGAAACACCTACCAACATGGAGGTATTTCTTTAGAGGAAATGATAATTCCTTGTGCTATATTTGTGCCAAAATAAGCAAAACAAGTAAAGAGTTTATAGGTTGAAAAGAATACAGATTATAAATAAAATCATTTTAAAATCTTAATTTTGCTATAAAGCCATTCAACCTATTAACTATTAACCAAATTATATATGATAAAAAACTACACACTAGAAGAACTTCCTCTAATTGCAGAAGAAGTTATTGAATTTTCTAAACATAAAGTGCTGCTTTTTTATGGCGAAATGGGTGTTGGTAAAACAACACTTATAAAAGAAATTGTAAAAAAATTAGGTGTTTTAGATACCGTAAGTTCCCCTACTTTCTCTTTAGTAAACGAATATCATAGTTTAAATAACGAAAAAGTTTATCATTTTGATTTTTATAGAATTGATAAAGAAGAAGAAGCTATGGATATGGGGATTGAAGAATATTTTTACAGTAATTGTTGGTGTTTAGTTGAATGGCCAAATAAAGTAGAAAATTTACTACCTTTAAACTCGGTAATAATTAAAATTACCACAACAGAAAACCAACTACGAACTATAGAAGTCAAAAATAATGGGTAAACAAATCACTTCACCATTTAGTAAACATGAGTTAATTCCTCTAGAAGAAACCTTAGAAATTACAAAACAAAAAGGAGCACTTGTTATTGGAATTCCTAAAGAAACTCATTATCAAGAAAAACGTGTTTGTTTAACTCCAGATGCCGTTGCAGCTTTAATTAACCAAGGACATAAATTTGTTATTGAAACTGGAGCTGGTGATGGTGCTAATTTTTCTGATAAAGAATACTCAGAAGCTGGAGCTAAAATTTCTTATGATATTAAAGAAGTATTTGGATGTCATATTATTTTAAAAGTTGAACCACCATCTCTAGACGAAATTAAATTAATTAATCCACAAAGCATCATCTTTTCTGCTTTACAACTTAAAACCCAATCTAAAAAATATTTTGAGGCTTTAGCTAATAAACGTATTACAGCCATTGCTTTTGATTATATTAGAGATGAACATGGTGTGTATTCTGTTGTAAAATCGTTAAGTGAAATTGCCGGTACTGCCTCTATACTAATAGCTGCTGAAATGATGAGTAAAGACCAAGACGGAAATGGTTTGCTTTTAGGAAATATTAGTGGAGTACCTCCTACCGAAGTTGTTATATTAGGCGCAGGAACTGTAGCTGAATTTGCTGCACGTTCAGCCATTGGTTTAGGTGCAAATGTTAAGATTTTTGACAATTCCATATCTAAATTAAGAAGCATACAACACAATTTAGGAAGACCAATTTACACGTCAACAATACAACCTAAAACACTACAAAAAGCATTAATGCGTTGCGATATTGCCATTGGTGCAATAAGAGGTAGTTCTCGTTCTCCTGTAATTGTTACAGAAACAATGGTTGAACAAATGAAAACAGGTGCTGTAATAGTTGATGTAAGTATTGATCGTGGTGGTTGTTTTGAGACTTCTGAAATAACTTCACATAAAAATCCAATTATAGAAAAATATGGCGTATCTCATTACTGTGTACCAAATATCCCTTCTAGATATTCTAGAACAGCCTCATTATCAATAAGTAATATTTTTACACCCTACCTTTCTAATATAGCTGAAGAAGGTGGATTTGAAAATGCAGTAAGATTTAATAAAAGTTTACAAAAAGGAATGTATTTTTACCACGGAATCTTAACTAACAAATCTGTTGCAGATTGGTTTAATATTCCTTTTAGAGATATAAACTTATTATTTATATAAAATTATGACATTTAAACAACGCTTGCCTTTCTTTTTAGGTGGATTAATTATAGGAATTATTATTGTAATATTTATCTGGGGTAAAAAAAATACGACTTTTGATTATGGACCAAACGCACGTGTATTAAAAAATATTAGAATAAAAGAACGTATTTTTTCTGAAAATGCATTGACTATTTTAAATACCAAAAAAATTGATACCGCATATATTTCTCAAATTCTAAAAAATGGAGATGTAGATTTAGCTCATAAAATTAAATTAGACAGTTGCCTATATCAATATAATATCAAAGGAATTGATAGCCTAAAAAACATTACACTTACAGTTATTAATTGTGAATCTAATGCTATTATTGAAGCTATTAAAGTTGAATAAAACCCAAATTTAAGTAGCTATTTACACAAAATAGCACCTATTTAAAACACTACTTCACTATACTTTTAAACATAACTAATTGACACTTAACGCTACTTAAATTGTTTCTTTTTTATTATATCTAAAAGGAAATTCATAGAAAAAAAACAATTAACTTTGCGGCGTTTTTAGGTGACTTTATAAGTTTAAAAGGGAATCAGATGAAAACTCTGAACAGTACCCGCTACTGTAAATTTCACAGGTGATTTTTTCACCGAAATGGCTTTACCACAACCACTGTTTTTTTTAAAATGGGAAGGTAAATAAAGCTGAAATCAGTCAGGAAACCTGCCTAAATACATATTAAATATCAAAGCTTTCGGGAATAAAAGCTTATGGTACGTTATTGTATACTACCATATTTATTACCTAAGGTTTATATTGTTGTAACCATATAAATTAACAAATAAAATGAAACTTAAATTAATTTTCAGCATAACGCTGTTTACACTTGTTTTTATGTCTTGTTCTGAAGACAATTCGCTATTTGCCCCAAAAATTTTAGCTCAAAAAACAAATTACCAATTAGATTTTGAAGAAGCAATAGTATTAAATCCTGAAATAGAAAATTTAACAGAAACTACTATAAATTGGCTTCTAAATGATGAAATTGTATCAACTGAACCAACTTATACGTTCTTATCAAATTCAATTGGTGAAAACGAATTAAAATTAGTTGTTGAAAATTCAGCAGGTAAAGAAACCTTAATATATAACATCCGTGTTTTTGGAAAATATGCAGAAGGTGTTTTTATTGTTTCTGCTTCTTCTGAAAACGATAATGGAACTGTTGGATTCTTAAAAGATTCAATATTTACATCTAAAGTTTTTCAACTAGAAAATCCAGATAAAACATTAGGATTCGATTTAATTAGTGGACAAATTTCAGATAATAAACTTTACTTCGTTTCACAAAGTGGTACTAATTATATAACTGTTACAAACGCTGAAACTTTAAAACTTGAAGAAACTATTTCTACTTCCGAAGCTAGAAATCCAGCATATATTTCACTAGTAGATAATGATAAAGCATATATTTTAAGCGCTTACAGTAGTACCAGATTACTTTATAATGTAGATTTTACAAATGCTGCAATTCAAAATAAAATAGATGGTATTTCAGATATTCCTGCTATACAATCGGCTGTTTTAGCTATAGAAAATAAATTGCTTATTGCTGATGGAAATTCAGTAAAAGAATTTGATACAACTACTGAGTCTGTAAATGAAATACTTACATTTTCAGATAATGTTTCAGGAATTGTTACCGATGCAAATAACAATATTTGGATTGCTACAGAAGGTAGAAATGAAGAAGCTACATTTGTAAAATTAAACGCTGATTTATCTATTGCAGAAACCGTAAAATTAGGTACTGATGTAAAATTATATCGTAATGGAATGTTGACTTCAGCTAATTCAAAATATTTTTATTGGCAAGAAACTTCAACAGGAAACATTCATCGTTTTAATAACGAAAATAAAACTCAAGAATTATTTATAACACCATTTAATTACAACCTATTTTTTACTACAGCGCTTAAAATTCATCCTAAAACTGAAGACATTTATTTAGCCGGTGTAACAGACTTTTTTGATATGAGTAATAGTGTAATGCTGATTTTTAATGAAGAAGGCCAAGAATTAAATAAGTTTGAAAACATAGGAACTGCTCCTACTGACTTTGTTTTTAATTATAAAGAATTATATCAATAAACAAAAAGCAGCTTAATTTTTATAAAAAAGTAGTTAATATGTATAATTAACTACTTTTTTTGTTTTAAAGTTTATTTTCATTAAAATATACTTCCTTTATTTTTCTAATACTTTTAATGGATTTCTCTAACCAATCTTGATATTTTTCTCTTTTCTCAATTTCTGTAAGTTGCCAATCGATAGTTGAGGCTTTTAATTTCTGATTCATATTTTGAAGAATAATTGCAGCAGCAACAGAGATATTTAAACTCTCTGTAAAACCAACCATTGGTATTTTTAAATAACCATCTGCATTATCCATCACGTCTTTAGAAAGTCCTTCTTTTTCAACTCCAAAAAAGAACGCTGCTTTTTCTGAAATATCAAAATCTTGCAATAAACAAGATTCATTATGTGGTGTAGTAGCAATTATTTTATAGCCTTTTTCTTTTAAAGCCGAAATACAATCTAGCGTATTATTGGTGTTTTTTTGATTATACATAGAAAAGTCAATCCATTTCTGAGCTCCTTTTGCAACCAATCTAGAGGCATAAAATTTATATTTATCCTCAATTACATGCATATCTTGAATTCCAAAAATATCGCAAGTTCTAACAACAGCACTAGCATTATGAGGTTGAAAAATGTCTTCAATTGCAACCGTAAAATGTCTTGTACGTTCGCTTAGCACCTTTTCAAATAGGTTTCTTCTTTTTTCAGTAACAAATTGCTCTAAATATTCAATATACTTCTCATCTACCATCTAAAATTATCTTTTTTCAAAGATAAATCTTTACTTTTGAATAATAAAAATTCAAAATAGCATTTAATAAAACTCTAAAACATTTATATGAAAAAAGTTGTAATACTAACTGGCGCAGGAATTAGTGCAGAAAGTGGAATTAATACATTTAGAGGTAGCGATGGACTTTGGGAAGGACACGATGTAATGGATGTTGCATCTCCTATTGGTTGGAATAAAAATAAAGAATTGGTTTTAGATTTCTATAATAAACGTAGACAACAACTATTAGAAGTTACACCTAATTTAGCACATAAAGCCTTAGTATCGCTGGAAAATAGCTATAACGTAAATATTATTACACAAAATGTAGATGATTTACACGAACGTGCTGGTAGTAAAAATGTATTGCATTTACACGGAGAATTATTAAAAGTTAGAAGTACTAAAAACCCTCACTTAATTTACACTTGGAAAAAAGATCTTTTATTAGGTGATTTATGTGAAGAGAATTCGCAATTAAGACCACATATTGTTTGGTTTGGAGAAGAAGTTCCTATGTTAGAAAAAGCAATAGAAATAACCTCTAAAGCAGATATTCTTATTATTATTGGAACATCTATGCAGGTATATCCAGCTGCTAACTTAATTAATTTTGTAGAGCCTAAAATTCCAGTATATTTTATTGATCCAAAACCTTCAATTCAAAAAAATTACTTTCCAAACTTAACAGTTATTGCTGAAAAAGCTAGTACAGGAGTTGCTAAAGTAGTTACTGAATTAATTGACTTATAGCCTTAAATAAATCTCCTTTTGAAATTACACTTCCCATTTCAATTAATTTAAATAATTCTAAGTTACGTTCTTCGGTATATTTTTTTGAAGCTTTAAAATAATCGACACTATCATTTACAGGATTTTTTAAAAACCAATCAAAATCATTTTTATCTAAAAAACTTTTAGAGGTGTCATTTAATTTAATATAAATTCTAATTATTTCTTTTGAAGAACATTTAAAAAGATTGATATCGTTTTTAGATATATGTTCTAAATATTTAGTTTTTGAAAGTACATCTTCCCAAACAAGGTCGCTAAAAATATTTAATTCCTCATCTGCCACTTCAGGTTTATTAGCTTTAATAGTTTCCCACTCTTTAACATCAATTTGCTGAGTTGCAAGAAATTTAGCAAATTCTTCATGCAATTCTAATAATTGTTCTTTTGTTAGTTGTCTGTATTTCATATTTTTAGAATAAAAAAAACCGCCCAATTTGGGCGGTTTAAATATATAAAATTTTTAAATTTTATTTATCTTCTGCAATTACATCAATAGGTAATTCAATAATTACTGCTCTGTGTAATCTTATAGTTGCATTGTATTTACCAAGTCTTTTAATGTTTCCACCTTCAACTTTGATGAATTTTTTATCAATTTCGTGACCAGCTGCAGCTAATGCTTCTGATACATTTCCATTGTTTACAGAACCAAATAATTTAGTACCATCACCAGTTTTAGCAGTGATTTTAATTTCTAGTTCTTTAATTGCATCTGCAATTTTAGTTGCATCTTTTATTAGTTTTTCTTCTTTGTAAGCACGTTGCTTTAAAGTTTCTGCTAATACTTTTTTCGCTGATGTAGTTGCTAATACTGCAAATCCGTGAGGAATTAAATAGTTACGACCATAACCATTTTTTACAGTAACAATATCATCTATAAAACCTAAGTTTTCAACGTCTTGTTTTAATATAATATCCATGATTCCTTTCAGTTTTATTTTAACATATCGCCAACATATGGCATTAAAGCTAAGTGACGTGCTCTTTTAATAGCAACAGAAACTTTACGTTGGTATTTTAATGATGTACCTGTTAAACGACGTGGTAAAATTTTACCTTGTTCATTTACTAAGTATAATAAGAAATCAGCATCTTTATAATCAATATATTTGATACCGTTCTTTTTAAAACGACAGTATTTTTTTACTTGTTTAGTGTCAATATCTAATGGAGTTAGGTAACGAACATCACCTTGTTTTCCTCCTTTTGCTTGTTGTTCTATAGACATAACTCTTATTTTTTAGTTGCTTTAACTCTTTCTCTTCTTTTCTCAGCCCAAGCAGCAGCATGTTTATCTAACTTTACAGTTAAATAACGCATAACGCTATCGTCTCTTCTAAATTCAAGTTCAAAAGCACTAATCTCTTGTCCGTTTACCTTAAATTCAAATAAGTGATAAAATCCACTTTTTTTGTTTTGGATTGGATATGCTAATTTTTTTAGCCCCCAGTCTTCTTTTGAGATCATTTCGGCACCTTTAGAAACAAGATAGTCCTCGAACTTCTTTACTGTTTCCTTTATCTGGATATCAGATAAAACGGGATTCAAAATGAAAACAGTTTCGTAATGATTCATAATTAAAATTTTAAGTTTTACTTTTAAGGGTGCAAATATACAGTTATTTATGGAAATGACAAGTAGTTAATTAATAAAAAAGAAGTATTTGATATTAAATATTAAATTACTTGTATTTTATGCTGTTTTTTTAATAGTTAACATTTACATTTAAAACATTTAACATGTTGAAAAACAAGCACTAAACCTTTTAATCTAAAACTCATTATAGATTGCTTTAATAATTATCTACATCTATATTTAATTTAATAGAACGAAATTGTTTAACTGCTTGGAACGAATTTTTGACTCGTAAAATATTATTTTTAGTAACTCCAATAGATTGTTTTGGTGGAATTTTTATAATAATATGACGAATGTAATAATTACGAATTTTAGATATTGCCGGTGTTGTTGGTCCTAAAATTTGTTCTTTAAAAATGTTTGTTAAAGATTTACCTAGCCAATTAGCACCTTCTTCTACCCTTACATAATCTTTATGACGTAATGTAATTTTAATAATCCTATAAAATGGTGGGTAATGATATTGCCAACGTTCATCTAATTGTTCTTTAAACATTTCTTTATATGAATTGGTCGATACTTGCTGTAAAATTTGATGGTATGGGTTAAACGTTTGTATAGTCACTTTTCCTCTTTTTTTTGATCTTCCAGCTCTTCCTGCAACTTGAACCATTAATTGATAACTACGTTCATGTGCTCTAAAATCAGGAAAATTAAGCATTGTATCTGCATTCATAATTCCAACTAAAGAAACATTTGCAAAATCTAGTCCTTTTGAAAGCATTTGTGTACCAACTAATATATCTATTTCTTGTGCTTCAAATTTACCTATTATTTTTTGATAGCCATATTTACCACGCGTGGTATCTAAATCCATTCTACCAATAGAAGCATCTGGAAATAATTGTTCTAATTCCTGTTCAATCTGCTCAGTACCAAAACCTTTTGTATTTAATTTTTCACTTCCACAAGCACCACAATTATGAGGCATAGCTTGCCTATAACCACAATAATGGCAACGTAATTCTTTTCTAAAACTATGAAAAGTTAAACTTACATCGCACTGCGGACATTGAGGTGAAACACCACAAGTTTCACATTCTACAACAGGAGCAAAACCTCTTCTATTTTGAAATAAAATTACTTGTTCTTTTTCATCCAAAGCATCTTGAATCATTTCTAAAAGTCTATCAGAAAAATGACCTTTCATTCTTTTTTTTCGATGTTTTTCTTTAACATCAACTAATTCTATTTCTGGTAATAATACATTTCCAAAACGCCTATTTAATTCCACATAACCGTATTTACCTTGTTGTGCGTTGTAAAAAGTTTCGATACTTGGCGTTGCAGAACCCAATAAAACTTTAGCTTTATGTAAATTTGCTAAAACTATAGCTGCGTCTCTTGCATGGTAACGTGGAGCAGGATCGTATTGTTTAAAAGAAGGTTCATGTTCTTCATCAACAATAACAAAACTTAAATTTGAAAATGGTAAAAACAATGAAGAACGTGCCCCTAAAACAAGTTGTGCTTTTTGTTTATTTTCCAGTACATTATTCCATACTTCAACACGTTCATTCATAGAATATTTTGAATGAAATACAGATAAATAATCTCCAAAATAATGTTGTAACCTTTCTATTAATTGCGTGGTTAAAGCTATTTCGGGTAACAAATAAAGTACTTGTTTGCCTTCTTCAAGCAAGTTTTTAATTAACTTAACATAGATTTCTGTTTTACCACTACTAGTAATTCCTTTTAATAGAGTTACTTGCTTTGTTTTAAAAGATGTTTTTACACTTTCAAAAGCTTCTTGTTGGTAAATAGTTAGTTCTTTTATATCTGAAGTTGTTCCATTAAAATTTATACGGTCTTTTTGAATAAAATAATATTCGAAAATTTCTTTATCTATTAACGATTTTAGTACAGAATTTGATGTTGAAGCTTTTTCTTGAAGATCCGTAGCTTTAATTGGTTTTTTTAAACTTTCTAATTGAAAATAGGTTAAAATTAACTCTCGTTGTTTTTTTGCCCTACTTAAATTCTCCAATAATTCAGATAATTTATTTTTTGAATTCCAAGGTTCTTTTAAACGAATATATTTTATAAGCTTTGGCTTATATTGCTCATAAATTTGCTCTTTAACTACAATTACATTTTTTTCTATCAATCGTTTTATTACTGGAAATACATTCTTTTTCCCTAATATTTCAATAATTTTAAAAATTGAAAGTTGCGATTGATGCTGTAAAGCTTCAAAAATTAAAAATTCTTCGTCAGATAATATCCCTTCATTTGTAAAACCAGCAACTAACTGAATCTCTGTTTCACTTTCTAATAAAAATGCACTTGGTAATGCTGCTCTAAATACTTCACCTAAAGCACACATATAGTAATTAGCTAACCAATCCCAATGTTTTAATTGTATTTGATTGACTATTGGAAATTCATCTAAAATTTGGTAAATTTCTTTTGCTTCATAACCAACTGGTGGTGTATTATGAATATTATAAACTAGCGCAGTATATATTTTAGATTTTCCAAACTCAACAGCAACACGCATTCCTGGCTTTAAAAAATTAGCTTCTGCCTCTGTTATTTTATACGTAAATAACTTTGAAAGTGGAATGGGTAATATTACGTTGCTATAATAGTTCAATTTAAAATAATTTTAATGACAAATATTATATAAAAAAATTAAAATCTGTTATATAAGTTGCTTTTTTTAAAGACAAAATTATTAAATTTGATACAAATCATTTTTAAAATAATTTCATATGAAAAAATACTTGGTAGCGAGCTTATTAATTACACTTTTTATTAGTTGTAAAGAAAAACAAAAAGACAAAGAGCAAGAAAAAATAAATCCAGAATATGTGGCACTTCAAAAAAAATCTGCGTCACTTTTTGGAGTATTACCTAAAGTTGCTGAAAATCCAAACAACCCTATTACAGAAGAAAAAGTTGCCTTAGGGAAAAAATTATATTTTGATAATAAATTATCAAAAGACAATACTCAAAGTTGTAATACTTGTCATAATTTAGAAACATATGGAGTAGATAATTTAAGCACATCTCCTGGAAATGATGGTGGTTTAGGAACAAGAAACTCACCTACAGTTTTAAATGCTGCCTTACATATAAATCAATTTTGGGATGGTAGAGCCGAAGATGTTGAAGAACAAGCTGGAGGACCAATATTAAACCCTGTAGAAATGGCAATGCCTAGCGAAGAAGAAGTAGTAAAAAGACTCTCTAAAGAAGACGAATATAATCTATTATTTGAAAAAGCTTTTCCTGAAGATAAAAGCCCAATTTCTTATAAAAATATTCAAGATGCCATTGGTGCTTTTGAGCGTAAATTAATAACACCTTCAAAATTTGATGATTTTTTAGAGGGTGATGTTACTGCACTTACTGATATAGAGATTAAAGGTTTAAATTTATTTATTGATAAAGGATGTGTTGCCTGCCACTCTGGAACTGCTTTAGGTGGTAATATGCATCAAAAATTTGGAATATTTGATGATTACTGGAAACATACTAAAAGTAAAACTATTGATGAAGGTAAATTTGAAGTAACAGAAAAAGATTCAGATAAGTACATTTTTAAATCTCCTTCATTAAGAAATATTGCTAAAACATACCCTTATTTTCATGATGGAAGTGTTTACGATTTAAAAGAAGCCGTACAAATAATGGCTAAAGTACAATTAAATAAAGAATTTACTACTGACGAATTAGAAGCTATTTATGCATTTTTAAATTCGTTAACAGGAGAATTACCAGACGATATTTAAAACCCAAATTTTATACCTTTTAAAGTCCGATATTTTTATCGGACTTTTTTTTTGGCACGTTGTTTGTTTTGTAATAAACGTAGTTGCTAACTAACCAACTATTTTAATAGTAACCTTAAAATCAAACATTATGAAAAATAAAATACTTTTATTCGCAACCTTTTTATTAGTTAGTTTAGGAACTTTTGCTTCAAACACAACTAATACAACTTCAACAAACCATTATTCCAATAATAATTATGAAAATTCATTTACTTTTGTTGAAGACGGTGTTACTTTTTCTATTTTTCAAAATGGTGAATTCGATTTTTATATAAATCCACGAAGTGATTTTAGTGCTAGCTACAGTAGTAATGGAGTAAATATAAGCTATAACTCTGGTTATAATTACGATGCCTATGTTCAATATGATGACTATGGAGCAATCATTCAAATAGAAAATATACCTATTTATTACGATTATTATGGACGTGTAGCAAAAGTTGGTAATATAGATATTAATTATACTAATAACAGAGTGGTTAGATTAGGTGGACTTAGAGTTTACTATAATAATTACGGGTTGTTTTCTCATTATTCTGGTTATATAAATAGCTACAACCGTAGATATGTATTTCACCCATACCACAATTTTTTTACAAGACCATTATTTGATTTTAGAATTGTAAGCTATAAACCTTATAGATATAATTATAAACCTAATCGTTACAGATATTATAGCGATCATTCTAGAAACAAATATTATAAAAACAATAAATATTACAGTAGACATAAAACATATGCTAAAAGTAATAACAGACAACGTATAGCAACTAATGTACCTAAAAGACGAACTAGCAATGTTGCATATAGAAATACAAACAATTCAAAATCACATACTCAAGTAAAAAGAAATGTTATAGGTAATAATAGAAACACGTCGGTAATTAACCGTTCACGCAGTAATACTAACATAATAGGAAACAATAGAAATACTAATATAATTGGAAATAGAAATAGTACTGCTCAAAAAAGAAATACCAGTACAACTATAACGCGTACAAAAACAGTAAAAACTAGTACACCTACAAGAACAATTCAAAATAGAAATACTAGTAATTCTGCTAATAGAAGTAGTTCTATAAGTCAAAATAGAACAAAAAGTTCTAAAACTTATACACCAAGTAGAACTACTCAAAAAAGAAGTGTTTCTACATCTACAACTAGAAGCTCTTCTAAAAGTACAGCATCTAAATCAAATAGTAAAACTAAACGAAGAAGTTAATAATTAGTTTTACAAACTAAAATTAGCTATAGATTAAATTAAAACATCGAAATTTAAAATTTCGATGTTTTTTTATAAAAATTATTTAGTTACCTCTATAAAACAAAATAGTACTTATTGTTTTTATAATAATTTTAAAATCAAGTAATAAATTGCGTTCTTTCATATAATATAAATCATAACGCAATTTCATATATTGCTCTTCTTTAGAGCTTGCATAAGGATATTCTACTTGAGCCCAGCCTGTTAAACCTGGCTTAATTACATTTCTAATAGTATAAAAAGGATGTTCTTTACTTAGTGCTTCAACAAACTCTGGGCGCTCTGGACGAGGTCCAATAACACTCATTTCACCTTTTAAAATATTTATAAATTGAGGCACCTCATCTAACCTTGTATTTCTTAAAAACTTACCGAATTTAGTGATTCTAGCATCATTTTTTTGTGCCCATTCTGCACCATTTTTTTCAGCACCTGGAACCATCGTTCTAAATTTAATAATCTTAAATAAAAAACCTCCTTTACCTACTCGCTCTTGTAGATAAAACAACGAACCTTTATTAAAAAAAACATTTCCAACATATATAAATGGAATACTTATAAGTAAAAAACATATTCCAATTATTGATAAAACAACATCAAATAACCTATGAAAAGTAAGATAAATTTTATTTTGATGATTTTTATTAAAATTAAGGTGGTTATAAAAATTCTCGTTTAATTGAGATTCTGGAATTCGTTTATAAATTGATTCCATAAAATTCTCTGAATTTGAAATAGTAACACCTTGTTTAAAAAGAAAAATAAGCTCTTGTGTAAATTTATTAGTTAAATCATTTTTCTGAAAACCATCAACAACAATTTCATTAATTTGATTTTTTTCAACTAACTGTTTAAGATCCAAATCTCTATTATTTAAATACTTTTCCGTACAACCTATAAGTGCTGTTGGACAGCTATAACCCACAATATAATTATAAGGAGCTTTAAGTTTTATTGTTTTTATTAAATCAGCTACAAAATTTTTATCTGAACTGATAATAAGTATTTTATTAAAAAACAAAGGAGAAAACACAAATTGAGTATAAATAAAGCGCCAACAATAAATAGAAACAGTAATTGCTAAAAATAAATATAAAATCTGTAGCCTATTTACAGGTAATACTGGTGTTATTATAGGCGTGAACACGTAAAAAAGGCTTGTAAAAAAACCTGTAAGTAATGTATTTTTAAAAATTTGATATTTATCGTTTGCAACTTGTAGATTATACATTTCAAATAATTGACCAAACAATAATACGTAACAAATTAGTACAAATAAATACCCATAAAAATTAGCTTCTTCGGGTTTAAAATAATGAAAATCAAAAAAATAAAACATTACTATCAAACCAGCAAAAACAAAAAGAATATCGAAAAACTTTAATAAAAGTTTTCTTTCTGAAATTGAAAAATTAATGTTTTTTCGGAGCATAAAACCACCTATTAAATATTTTATAAATATACATACTTCTATTGTTTTTATTATTTTTTAAAAACAATACATTCATTAATAATTTAATATTTTAAAATACCAAAGTATAAAAATACACATCACAAAAACTTAACTAACTGATTATAGAATACTTACAAGTTGTAGCAAATAAAAATTAACAAGTATTATATTTGTTCTTAATCTAATTATTCAAAATTGTTTAAAACTCATTTAATAACTGTTTAAATTCTGTAAAAACTAACAAAGAAATTTCTAATATTTTGGTTAAATTTGCATTTTTCTAACTATTTACAAATAAATCTTACATATGATTCATTTCTTTGGAAACCAAAACAGTAAAATTTTTGCTGTGCAAACAGCAAAAGAACTTTCGCAAGAAACTATTCAAAAATTAAATTGGCTTTTTGGGAACCAACCAAAGCTTGATAAGGCATCTATAGATGCTTTTTTTATTGGACCTCGTGCCGCTATGATAACTCCTTGGAGTACCAATGCTGTTGAAATTACGCAGAATATGGCAATTGATGGTATTGTAAGAATTGAAGAATTTACCGCTTCAAATAAAGATGAAGACTTTGACCCAATGATTTTTCAAAAATATGAAAAATTAAATCAAGATATTTTTACTATAAATACAAAACCTGCTCCTGTTTTAGCTATTGATGACATTGCAGCTTATAACATTCAAGAAGGATTGAGTTTAAGTGATGAAGAAGTTGAATACCTAAACGGCATAAGCACAAAAATTGGTAGAAAATTAACCGATTCTGAAGTGTTTGGGTTTTCTCAAGTAAATTCTGAACATTGTAGACATAAAATTTTCAACGGAACATTTATTATTGATGGTGAAGAAATGCCTTCTTCCCTATTTAAATTAATTCGTAAAACTTCTGAAACAAACCACAACGGAATTGTTTCAGCCTATAAAGATAATGTAGCTTTTGTTGAAGGACCAACGGTGGAGCAATTCGCACCAAAATCTGCCGACAAACCTGATTTTTATGAGAAAAAAGATTTTAAATCTGTAATTTCATTAAAAGCTGAAACACATAATTTCCCAACTACGGTAGAACCTTTTAACGGTGCTGCAACAGGTTCTGGTGGTGAAATTAGAGACCGTTTAGCTGGTGGAAAAGGCTCGCTTCCGTTAGCTGGAACTGCAGTTTATATGACTTCTTATTCTCGTTTAAATGAAAATCGTCCGTGGGAAAACGGAATGGAAGAACGCGACTGGTTGTACCAAACTCCTATGGATATTTTAATAAAAGCATCAAATGGAGCTTCAGATTTTGGAAATAAATTTGGACAACCTTTAATTACTGGTTCTTTATTAACATTTGAACACGAAGAGCAAGCGCGAAAATTAGGTTTTGATAAAGTAATTATGCAAGCCGGTGGTATTGGCTATGGAAAAGCTGAACAAGCGTTGAAAGACAAACCAAACAATGCCGATAAAATAGTAATATTAGGTGGTGACAATTATAGAATTGGAATGGGTGGTGCTGCAGTTT
Organism: Lutibacter sp. A80; assembly: GCF_022429645.1. GTDB lineage: Bacteria > Bacteroidota > Bacteroidia > Flavobacteriales > Flavobacteriaceae > Lutibacter. The sequence goes on along the minus strand of NZ_CP092480.1, from coordinate 560,964 downwards.
CATCAGCTGATACTGGTGAATTTGCTAGTGGTATTGAATTAAATGCCGTGCAACGTTCCAATCCAGAAATGCAAAAACGTGCTGCCAATGCCATTCGTGGAATGGTAGAAAGTGATAAAAACAGTATTGTTTCTATTCACGATCACGGTGCTGGTGGACATTTAAATTGTTTATCTGAACTGGTTGAAGAAACTGGTGGATTGATAGATTTAGATAAATTACCTGTTGGAGACCCTACCCTTTCAGCTAAAGAAATTATTGGAAACGAATCTCAAGAACGTATGGGATTGGTTATTGGAAAAGAAGATGCTGAATATTTACATAGAATTGCCGATCGTGAACGTTCTCCTTATTACGAAGTTGGTGACGTTACAAACAACAATCGTTTTACTTTTGAATCTAAAACTACTGGTGAAAAACCAATGGATTTAGAAATGAATGATATGTTTGGAAGCTCTCCAAAAACAATTATGAATGATAAAACTATTACGTATGATTATTCAAATTTAGAATACTCTATTCGTAATATTTCAACCTATTTAGAGGAAGTTCTAAAATTAGAAGCTGTTGCTTGTAAAGATTGGTTAACAAATAAAGTAGACCGTTGTGTAGGCGGAAAAGTAGCCAAACAACAATGTGCAGGACCTTTACAATTACCTTTAAATAATGTTGGTGTTATGGCGCTAGATTACAATGGAATTGAAGGAATTGCAACTTCTATTGGACATTCTCCGGTTGCAGCACTTATTGATCCTGTAGCTGGTAGTAGAACCGCCATTGCAGAATCTTTATCAAATATTATTTGGGCACCTATTAAAGATGGTTTAAAAGGAATTTCTTTATCTGCAAACTGGATGTGGCCTTGTAAAAATGAAGGAGAAGATGCGCGTTTATACAAAGCTGTACAGTCGGTTTCAGATTTTGCTATTGAATTAGGTATTAATGTTCCAACGGGTAAAGATTCTTTATCTATGAAGCAAAAATATCCTAATGATGAAGTAATTGCACCTGGAACGGTTATTATTTCAGCGGCAGGAAATTGTACAGATATTAAAAAAGTTGTAGAACCTGTTTTACAAAAAAGTGGTGCTTCTGTTTATTATATCAATCTTTCACAAGACGAATTTAAATTAGGTGGTTCTTCTTTTGCGCAAACCTTAAATAAAATTGGAAATGAAGCTCCAACTATTAAAGATGCTTCATTTTTCAAAAATGCATTTAATACCATTCAAGCATTAATTTCAGAAGAAGCAATTGTTGCTGGTCACGATATTGGAAGTGGTGGTTTAATTACTACACTACTTGAAATGTGTTTTGCAGATAACAATCTGGGCTTAAAAATAGATTTCTCTGTTTTTGAAGAAAAAGACATTATTAAATATTTATTTTCTGAAAATATTGGAATTGTTTTTCAAGCGAAAGAAGATCTATTAGTTGAAAATAAACTAAATGCACAAAATGTTTCTTTTTATAAATTAGGAACAGTTACTAATGAAGCTACTTTAGATTTTGGACCTTGTAAATTAGACATCGCAAAATATAGAGACGTTTGGTTTGAAACTTCTTACTTATTAGATAATAAACAAACTGCAAACAACTTAGCTAAAGATCGTTTTGAAAATTATAAAGTACAGCCTTTAAAATATACGTTCCCAACTAATTTCACAGGAAAACTTCCTAAAGTTGATGCTTCTAAACCAAGACCAAAAGCAGCTATTATCCGTGAAAAAGGATCGAATTCTGAACGTGAAATGGCAAATGCCATGTATTTAGCCGGTTTTGATGTAAAAGATGTTCATATGACCGATTTAATTTCTGGTCGTGAAACTTTAGAAGATATTCAGTTTGTGGGTGCTGTTGGTGGCTTTAGTAATTCAGATGTATTAGGTTCGGCAAAAGGTTGGGCTGGTGCATTTTTATACAATGAAAAAGCAAATACTGCTTTACAAAACTTCTTCAAAAGAAAAGATACACTTTCCGTTGGAATTTGTAATGGTTGTCAATTGTTTATGGAATTAGAAGAAATAAATCCTGAACACGAAGTTCACGGAAAAATGTTACATAACGACTCTCACAAACACGAAAGTAATTTTACTTCAGTAACTATTCAAGAGAATAACTCGGTAATGCTTTCTACGTTAGCTGGAAGCACTTTAGGAGTTTGGATTTCACACGGGGAAGGAAAATTCAACTTACCAATGGAAGAAAAGGAATACAATATTGTAGCTAAATATGGTTATGAAGGTTATCCTGCAAACCCAAATGGATCCGATTATAATACTGCAATGATGAGCTCAAAAGACGGTCGTCATTTAGTGATGATGCCACATATTGAGCGTTCAATTTTTCAATGGAACTGGGCAAACTATCCAGCTGGAAGAAAAGACGAAGTTTCACCTTGGGCTGAAGCTTTTGTAAATGCAAGAAAATGGCTTACTAAATAAAAAACAATACTTACATAATAAAGGCTTTCAAATGAGAGCCTTTTTTTATGCTTATAATTTAGTAAATTATTTAAAATCAAACTATAAAACCTATATTTAAACAATCATAAATTCATATAAATTATTTTAAAAACATATGATTCAATAGCTTACATTTGCATTTTTAAATTGGATTGAATCAAATGAATATTCCTGAAAAATACAAACACATTATTGAATTAGGGAAAGCCCTTCATATTTATGGAGTGCCTTCTTATAAAGTACAGTCTTATTTAACTAAAGTATCTAAAACAGAAGATATAAAGGGTGTGTTTATGGACTTACCTACTTGGATAAATTATGTGTTTTATGAAGATGAGCAAACCTATAATTATATAGAATGTATTCCTCCTGGAGTTCTAAATTTAGGTGGATTATCTCGCGTTGATGAAGTTACCAATAAAGTAATTTCAAAAGAAATTGACAGCACCGAAGTGGTTTTAGAATTAGAAAAAATCAATAAAGAAGCTACAAAAACGAATCATTCTCTTTTATTAATTTCTTATGCAATAGCTGCTGCATCGTTTAGCTTAATGATTGGAACCAATTGGATTTCTTTAATTTTTGCTTTGATTTTAGGAGGTTTAGTTTATCCTTTTGTATATTTATCTACTAAATCTAATTATTTAGAAACTGTTTTAGAGTCATTGGTTTCATTTATTATAACAGTACTAGCCAGTTTATTACATTTAGTCTTTCCTGAACTTAATGTTGGAATCCTTATTTTATCTTCCATAATTATATTTATTCCTGGATTATCTATAACGACTTCTTTAGAAGAAATAACGTCAAAAAGCTTAGTCTCTGGAGGAGCAAAATTGTTTGATTCAATTATATCATTATTTAAACAATTTTTTGGAGTTTTATTAGGATTAGCTTTAATGGCTTCCATTATTGATTTTAAGGAATTAATTCATGTTTCCGATTTACCTCATTGGATTATGTTTTGCGGAATTCCTTTATTCTCAATAAGTCTTTTAACTATTTTTCAGGTTCGAAAAAAAGATATGATTTGGGGTGTTATCACTGGAGTTCTTGTGTTTTTCACTACTGTTTTATTTTCAGGGTATGGTGTGTTATTTAGTACTTTTATTGGAACAATTATGGCTGTTGCTATTAGCCATTTTTTTAATAGAATGACAAAAACACCAAAAACAGTATTTTTAACACAAGGTATTGTAATGCTTGTGCCGGGTAGTAAATCCTTTATGGGACTTAGCAGTTCTTTTTTAAATTCATCAATTATAATTGCGGATAATCTTTACGAACAAGTAGCTTATACCTTAATGGGAATTATTGGTGGTTTATTATTTTCAGGAGTATTTAGAAAGCGATAATTAAAAAACAACTACTCTTTTATAATTTTTATGGTTACAGGTTTATCTAACATAACTTTTGCAAGGTAGATTCCCGTTGGTAAATTTTCTAAAGAAATTGCTGTTTTCCCATAATTAACATTGTAATTTTTTGAGGAAATTAGTTGCGACTGCATACTATACAATTCTACTAATACATTTTTAATGTTAACTGGTAAATTTAGTATAGTTTTTCCAGTTGTAGGATTTGGATATGCTGTAATACCTTCAATTAAATCTATTTGTTTAGACAAAACACCTTCACAATTTACGCTAGTTTTTACTTGAACTAAATCTCCTGGTAATACATTTATTTCAAATGAAGTATTCATTGTTTTAAAAGCTTCTTTTCCATTTATAGAAACATTATAAGGAGCAGTACCCTTTTCAATATCTATTTTTACTTTGTTTGAAGTAATTGACGTTTTTCCGGATACAGTGGTACCAGCTTCAACAATAGCATTAAAACATTGCTCAAAGCTTTCTCCATCTACTACAATACAAAAGTTGTAGGTTTTAGGTTCTAAAGAATCAACTTCTAAAATACTATTAAAAGTGTATGACTTTCCATTAATACTAGTGGTATAATTTAAGTTTTCTTCTGCAGTAATTATTATTTTTCCATTGTTTTTAGTTGGACACGTTTCACTAACAGTCTCAATTTTAAAATTATTTGCTAGTAATTCAAAACAACCAACTTCATTTACTTGCATTCCTTGAGTTGAATTAGCACATTGATCTATATCATTAAAAACGCCATCATTATCGTCATCTAATTCACTTTCAGAACAACCTTGTGCATTCACATCTGAATCTTCTGGAGTATTAGGACAGGAATCATTTATATTTGGAACGCCATCATTGTCATCATCTTCTTCATCTGTATTATTGGTTTCTTCTTTACCATAAAAATTAATAGCATCAATTGTAGTCCAATCACTACTTTTAATTTCTTCACCAGTATTAGTATTTGAAAAACGACCAAAACCAATAATTTTTACATAAGTTGCAGCTTCACCATTTAACACAAATTGATTAAATTCAGTTGAATTTGCTTCGGTAAACAAATAAGTTGTTTCAGTTAGTAGTTGTGTAAAGCTACTTTCTTCTGTATCTGTAGTAGAAATCCAAATTTGAAAAGCATAAGCATCAGATTTACTATTTGTAGAAATCTCAATCAAATCTAAATTATATTTTGAACCTAAGTCATAAATAATATATTCACCATCATCATCCGTGTCATCTGCCACCCAATATGTACCAGTGTTTTTATCTAATGAATTAGATGCATAATTTGTTTTTCCAGCACTTTCACTTACTTCTTGTTTAGAAAAAGAATCAATAGTAACAGGAGCTCCATTTACACCAGAATTAATTATAGTTAAACCAGCTGTTACATCGGGTTTATCTTGAATTATTGTTAGTGTTTTTTCAATATCATCCTCTCCTGTACCTTTAAAAATTATGGTACCTACTCTACTAGCAGGAGTTGTATTTTCAGTAACGGAAATAGTTATAATTTCATTATCAGTACCAGAATTTGGATTAATGGTTATCCAAGATTCGTTAGACTCGGCTAACCAACCAATATTAGCTGTAACAGTAATATTATAAGAAGCTGCTTCATAAGTAAGCATCGATAAATTACTGATATTTAAATATTCATATGGCTCTGTAACAGTAATTGTACAATCTCCATCTGTTATATTAGTACCTGATGCATCTAAAAAACAAGCTCCAATTCCGTAACCAACCATAGCGTCAGTTTTAATTGAAAAAGCATCCATATTCGCTCCTTTTCCTATGGAAGCAGTTCCAGAAAAAGTGAAAATTTCGCCATTTTCAGTAGCTGTTATATCTGTTGCTAATGAAAAGCCATCATTTACTGCTCCCAATGCTGTTCCAGAATAAATATTTCCTGAGTAAGTTAAAGCTTTACCAAGATCGTTATACGCTCCAGAAACAACATCAGATACGTTAGAATTATCTTCAGAAAAATAAATTAAATTATTAGTTATATTACCCGTTGGGTCGGTTGATCCTTTATCTGTGTTATAATATAAAGGTGAGTTGGTATTGATAATTGTATTGTTAGAAACATTAATATCGGTTGTTTTCTGGTATCCATTTGAAACATCTGTAGAATTACAATCTACGTCTGCATTTGCACTACCACCAATAAAAGTAATTCCATTATTCCACTTAGCCTGGTCAACAACTGTAATACAATCTTGAATATAATTATTGGTTATATTATGATAACTATCGGTAATTCTAATACCTCCTGTACCGTCAACATTTTCTCCTAAAAAATAATTCCCTTCAACAGTTGCTCTAGAACCATGCCTAAGAACTAAAGATCCTCTAGACCTTCTGAAGGTGTTATTTACATACGTATTATTTTTACTTTTATTAGTAATAATTTCATTCTCACCATTTGCTTCAACAAAATAATTATTACTTACTGTTGCACCACTATTTACATTTTGATATTCACTAGTACCTATTCTTATAGTTTCACTATCTCCCGAATTACTTAATGAAGCATCCATTTTAACGAAATTATAAAAATAATTGTTACTTATTGTGTGACCTACTAACTCACAACTATTGTTTACTTCTGTCTCACCTTCAGCAACATTTGGAAACGCATTATATGCATATTCAGCAAGAATTAGAGCTCCAGCGCTTTCTTTATTCATAAAAGAGCAATTAATTACCGAATTATGTGTTCCGTATAACACAATCCATCTATGTTTTGTAATTGCCCCTTCAGCTAAATCTTCAACCTTATCATCTGGTTCAATTTCTAAACCATCTATTGCACAATTTTGGATAGTACTATAATTGGCATAATCGTAGCCATTTCTAAATTGAATAAAATTACTTGCACCATATCCACCTTTCCAATGAAAACCGTCAACAATAACATAATCTCCACCAATATTCATTTTTAAACCTCCTGTAAAAATTACACCTCCTGGAGACTCTGCTCTAAAAATAATTGGTTTTTCTGCAGTACCATTACCTACAAAATTTATACGTTCATCTGTATTATAAATACCATTTGCTAAAATAATTTCATCTCCTGCCACATAAGTTTGATCTTCTAATTTTTCTGGATCATCTATTGTATAAATTGTTTGAGAAATTGAAATCTGCGTTATTAGTAATAAAGTACTAACTATAATGCTTAGTTTAAGGTATTTCTTTTTCATATTTGCAAGTAGTATAAAATATATTTGGTTTAATTTAAACTGGTTTACCAATTTGGTTTACCAAATATATGAATTATTCTACTAGAAACAAATAGTTTATAATTATAAAATAGTGAAATACGAGAACAACGAAATATTCTAATAAGAATTAGAAATTGGTTTAAAACTAATCTCCTAATTGTTTTATTTTAAATTTATCTATTGCTGCAGTTGTATGTTCATTTTTCATAATAGTTTCTATTTTAGATACTATTTGGGGAAATTTTAATGCAACATCTGTTGTTTCAAATGGATCATTTTCTAAATTGTATAATTCTAATGTCATATTTCCATTAAAAATATTTTTTCTCACAGCTTTCCAGTTACCCATTCTTACAGCTTGTTGCCCTTTTTGAGCAGGAAATTCCCAATATAAAAAATCATGATTTTGTTGTTTCTCAGTTCCTAACAAAGTCGGTAAAAAGCTAATACCATCAATATCTTGTGGTACATCTGCATTTACTAATTCACCAAGTGTTGGCATTACGTCCCAAAAAGCTGAAATATGATTTGTTGTACTTCCTGCTTTAATTTTACCTGGCCAACTTGCAATCATTGGCACTCGTATACCTCCTTCATAAGTAAAACCTTTTGTATGTCCGAAGTTATTATTAAAAGGTCTAGCACTATTAAAAAATTCGGCATCTACACCACCTAAATAACTAGGACCATTATCACTTGTAAAAACAACAATTGTATTTTCGTATAGATTTAATTCCTTTAATTTGGCAACAATTTCACCCACTTGATCATCTAAATAAGAAATCATACCAGCATAAGCCGCATGTGGATATCTATTAGGAAAATAACCTTTATCTCCCAAATAAGGAGATTCATCACCAAATAACTCAACATATTTTTCAATATATTTATGTGGGACTTGCAAAGGTAAATGAGGTAAAGGGGTAGCATAATACATGAAAAATGGTTGTTCTTTATTTTCTTCAATAAAGTTTAACACTTCTGTTTGCATTTTAGCAGGTGCATAATCTACTTGTTCATACTTGCTATAACTAGCAATATCCATAGGATCTGTACCTTTATCTAATTTTGTACCTGGAGCAATTAAATCGTTATTTAACCATTCTTTTTCATCATTTTTCCATAAATGTTTTGGATATAATTGATGCGCTTGTCTTTGGCAATTATACCCATAAAAAAAGTCGAATCCACTTTTTGTAGGTATTCCTTCTGTTAAAGGTGCTCCTAAACCCCATTTCCCTACAATTGCTGTTTTATAACCTGCCTTTTGCATCACTTTTCCAATTGTTTCTGTAGTATTTAAAATTGGGCGCTGACCTTCTAAATTTGGATCATTTATTACAGCTTCAAAATTCCAAACATCTCCTCTTTCAGCCCACTCATCGTTTCCTCTTATTCTTGCATGTCCAGCATGTTTTCCTGTCATTAACATATATCTAGATGGTGCACAAACAGGAGCTCCAGAATAATGTTGTTTAAATAACATTCCTGAATTTGCTAAAGCATCAATATTGGGAGTTTGAATTTTTTCTTGACCATAAACACCTAATTCTCCATAGCCTAAATCATCGGCTAATATGTAAATAACATTTGGTTTTGATATGTTTTTTTTAGTAGGCACTTCTTTACAAGCACATAAATTAACTAATAAAATAAATAGTAAAACTATTTTTCTGAATTCTAATTTCATTTTATGAAGCATTAAAAATATTAATAGTATAAAAGTACTAAAATATTTAATAAACGTATTAAATACAATTATTAATATTTTATATTTAAATCGTTCGTTCTAATTTTAGCTAGTTTAGTATTTAATTTACGTTTCATTTTTTTTACAACACGTCTATATTTTGGGTTTTCTGCTAAATTTGTGTATTGTTGTGGATCATTATGCATATCAAAAAGTTCTATTCCTGCTGATGCATCTTCATTATATTGAATGTATGCCCATTTATTTGTTCTAACTAAAAAAGTTTTTCCACCTTGACTTACTGAAAAAGCCATATTTCTTACTTTTTTATCGGGATTTGAAAGCAAGGGAGTTAAATCTTTTCCTTGTATATGTTTGGAAGCTTTTAATCCAGCTAAGGATGCTAAAGTTGGATATAAATCCAATAATTCAGTAAAAGAATTACAAACAGCTGGTTCTTTACCTGGTACTTTAATAATCATAGGAACTCTAACAGATTCTTCGTGCAAACTAACTTTCATCCAAAAATCATGTTCACCTAAATGAAAACCGTGATCTGAAGTAAAAACTACAATGGTGTTTTCTTCTAAACCTTCATCTTTAAGTGCTTTCAAAACTTTTCCAACCTGTGCATCCATATAAGCAACACTTGCATAATAAGCAGCTATCGCTTTCTTTTCTTGCTCTGTATTCATTTGAGCATTTTTACTGGTTACATAATTAATTCCTCGTTTAGGAATATCGTCCCAATCGCCATCTATTTTTTTAGGAAGTTTTATTGCTTCAAAAGGATAAGGTTTAAAATAACTTTTGGGAGCTACAAAAGGCACATGAGGTCTTACAAAACCAACTGCTAAAAAGAAAGGTTCATGTTTATGTTTTTTTATCAGTTCTATTGCTTTTTTAGCGGTTTTACCATCAGAATGTGCTAAATCATCTCCTTCAGCTTTAACAATAGTCATAACATTCCCACCTTTTCTTTCAATTTTTCCATCGGGATTTCCTTGCACTAATTCAGCTTCACCTTTAGCTTTCCATTCTGGACCTTGACTGTTAAAACGTTCTGTCCATGAAGCTTCATCATCTTGTCCATTTGATCCGGTTTCTATATCAATTGGAATTCCCATATGATAAATTTTACTTACCCTAGCAGTATAATAACCATTATTTTTAAATAATTGAGGCAATGTATTTCTAGAGTAACCAATATTTTCTCTTCCACTTACATAGCCATACGTTTTAGTTGCACTTGGATAATAACCTGTTAATAAGGAGGCTCTTGAAGGTCCACATACCGGATATTGGCTATAGGTTTTTGTGAATCGTGTTCCTTCAAAAGCTAACTTATCTATATTTGGAGTTTTACAAACATTATTTTCATAAGAAGAAACAGCCGTTGCTGTTAAATCGTCTGAAATAATAAAAAGTACATTGGGTTTATTAATTTTTTGAGAAAAAATAGGTGAAGCAAATAAAGCAAAAATTAAAAAAAATTGAAATTTCATATAAATTATATTAACATTCTAAATATACTATAATTTATATTTTTTAAAATTTAATTTAGACGAATGACTAATATCTAGCATTAAAACTCAAAAACAATATATTTTTAATAAAAAAATCATCATTTAAATTTAAGTTAAATTATACTCCCTTTATAAATCAATAAGGAGCATTCGTCTAAAAACTATTACTACTTTATTAATTAATATTAAATTTAGACTTATTAATGTTAATTAATATTTTATGAAATTTAAAGGTCTTCAAATTATATCAAAACTACATTTTAAAATAAATTTTTTAAAATTATGTATATTGGTAATAGTCGTATTTTTTTATGGAACAGTTGCTTTTTCCCAAGAAAAAGAACTTCCTAACATTATTTATATACTAGCAGATGATTTAGGATATGGAGATATTTCGCACTTAAATAACGAATCTAAAATAATAACCCCGAATATCGACAAACTAGCGTCCGAAGGAATTACTTTTACAGATGCACATAGTAATTCTGCCGTTTGTACCCCAACACGTTATGGAATTTTAACAGGTAGATATGCTTGGCGAACTTGGGTTAAAAGCGGTGTTCTTTGGAGTTACGATAAACCTTTAATACCTAAAAACCGAACAACAGTAGCTTCTTTACTAAAGAAAAAAGGTTATACAACCGCTTGCATTGGAAAATGGCATTTAGGATTGGGTTGGCAAAAAAACAAAGATAGTACTGTTAATTTTAAAAAGTCTATTAAAAAAACTCCTAATGATATTGGTTTTGATGAATTTTATGGCATAACAGCATCTTTAGATATTCCTCCTTATTTTTATATTAAAAACAGAAAGATTACAGCCTCAAAAATAAGTACTATTGAAGCAACTACTGGTAAGGGATTTTGGAGAGAAGGTCCTATTGGAGACGATTTTAAACACGAAGATGTTCTTCCTCATTTAACTAATAAAGCTATTACTTACATTAATAAACAAAGCAAACGTAAAAAACCTTTCTTTTTATATTTACCATTACCTGCACCTCACGCTCCTATTTTACCAACTCCAGAATTTAAAGGTAAAAGTAACGCTGGTGTATATGGTGATTTTGTTTTAATGGTTGATAATGTTGTAAAACAAGTTGAAGAATCCTTAAAAAATAATGGAATTTCTGAAAATACACTTATCATATTTACAAGTGATAATGGCTTTGCTCCTGTCGCAAACATACAAGAGCAACTCGACTTCGGACATACACCTAGCAAAAATTACAGAGGTTATAAAGCTGATATTTATGAAGGTGGACATCGCATTCCATTTATTGCAAAATGGCCTTCAAAAATTAAAAAAGGGACAACTTCTCCCCAAACTATTTGTTTGACTGATTTTATGGCGACAACTGCTGCAATAACAGGTGAAACACTTCTTGATTCCCAAGCTGAAGACAGTTATAATTTATTACCAATTCTTACTGGCGAAGCATTAGAAAACCCAATACGTGAAGCAACTGTACATCATTCTATTGAAGGTGTTTTTTCAATTCGTCAAGGAAAATGGAAACTAATTTTTGGTGCTGGTTCTGGTGGATGGGCATATCCAACTAAAAATCAATTGAAAGATTTGAACCTACCTAAATTACAATTATACAATTTAGATACAGATCCTTCAGAAAAATTAAATATTGTAGAAGACAACCCACTAATTGTTGAAAAACTAACCGTTTTAATGAAAAAATATATTGATAACGGAAGAAGTACTCCTGGAAAACCTCAAAAAAATGATACCAAAACAACATTATACGCTAAATCTTTTTAAAATGATTTTAAACAAAAAACATCTTAATCTATATAGTACAATTATTTTTGTTATTGTTTTAAGTACGTCTTTTTGCTATGCGCAATCTAGCAAAAAACCAAATGTTATTATTATTTATACCGATGACCAAGGTGCGGTAGATTTAGGAAGCTATGGTGCAAAAGACATCTATTCTCCAAACATTGATAATTTGGCAAAAAGCGGTACAAAATTCACACAGTCTTACGTTGCAGCACCTGTTTGTGCTCCTTCAAGAGCAGCTCTTTTAACAGGAAACTATCCTCAAAATGCGGGTGTACCTAGCAATACTTCGGCTTCTCCTGGATCAAAAGGGTTACCTGCTGAACAATATACTATGGCTGAATTATTTAAAGATAATGGTTATGCAACAGGACATATTGGTAAATGGCATTTAGGTATGGACATAGAAAGTAGTCCAAATGCTCAAGGTTTTGATTATTCTTTTGGACATTTAAGAGGCTGTATTGATAATTATTCTCATTATTTTTATTGGGAAGGTCCAAATGTTCATGATTTATATGAAAACGGAAAAGAAGTTTTTTATGAAGGTCAATATTTTCCAGACTTAGCTTCAGAAAAAGCTATTGATTTTGTTGAAGAACAAAAAGAGCAACCATTTTTTATGTTTTACGCTATAAATATGCCACATTATCCTTACCAACCAACACAAAAATGGCGTGATTATTATAAAGATACTCCAAAACCAAGAGGTGATTATGCTGCTTTTATTTCAACAATTGATGAAAGAATTGGTTTTTTAATTGACAAATTAGATGATTTAGGAATTAGAGAAAATACAATTATTATTTATCAATCAGATAATGGTTATTCAACCGAAACACGTGCTTTTAATGGTGGAGGTAATTCTGGTCCGTACAGAGGTGCAAAAAGTAGTTTGTTTGAAGGCGGAATTAGACTTCCAACAATTATAAATTGGAAAAATCATCTTCCAGAAAATGAAGTAAACAATCAATTTATTATGAATATAGATTGGATGCCTACACTAGCTAAACTTTGTAGTTTAGATACTACATTAAATGCTATAGATGGTTTAGATATTTCTAAAATGTTAAAAAACCCAATAGTAAATTCACCTAGAAATTCAGCTTTTTGGAAGTACGGAAATCAGTGGGTTGTTAGAAAAGGAGATTGGAAACTTATTGGAAATCCAAAAGATACATCAAATAAAGGTAAACTAGATTTTAATACTGATGCGTTATTTTTAGTTAATTTAAAAATTGATAATTCTGAAATGAAAAATCTGGCTTCTGAATACCCTAAAATTGTAGAAGAACTTTTAAAAGATTACATTTCTTGGGAACATGGCAGTATAAATGATATTCCTAAAAAAATTAAAAAAGTAAGCCATTTAGGTACCTTTGGAACAATTACATCAACTAGTAAGCTACATTCAAACTATAAAAACATTGAAGTTTTATTAGATGGTGAATTAGGCTATGCTGATTTTAGCACAGGACAATGGATTGGTACAGAAGGTTCCGATTTAGAATTTATTATAGATTTAAAACACATACAAAAGATTTCAGAAATAAATTTAAATTATCTCTCTTCATTTGGTGACTGGATTTTTCCACCAAAAAATTTTGAAGTCAGTTTTTCCGAAAATGGAAATGAATTTAACTCTAAAAAAATTAAAGACATTGAAATTTCAAAAAATAATAACAACTTAAATCCTGCTACAATAAATTTAAACCTAAAAGCAAGATTCATAAAAGTTAAAATTAAGGGAATTGGCAGTTGTCCAGATTGGCATACAGGAGCCGGTAACCCTGCTTGGTTTTTTATTGATGAAATAATAATAAAATAACTATCCTTTTATGAAATTACAAAGAATAGCATCCATTGATGTCTTAAGAGCAATTACCATGTTTTTAATGTTATGGGTAAACGATTTTCCTACTTTAACCAATGTGCCAAAATGGTTAAAACATGCAAGTTACAACGAAGATTATTTAGGTTTTTCTGATGTTATTTTTCCTTTATTTTTATTTATTGTTGGTTTAAGTATTCCTTTAGCCATTGAATACAGAAATAAAATTGGTAAAAGCTTAAGTTCAACAGTAAAGCATATTGCTATTAGGTCTGTATCATTAATTATTATTGGGGTTTTTATGGTTAATTATGAAAGTGCTCATAGCGAACATATGCTAATTGACAAATATTTTTGGTGTTTATTAATGGCAATTGCAGTTTGTCTTATTTGGATGAACTGGAGTAAGAGTCCTGTCCACCCTAAATGGCATAAATTTATTAAAGCTTTTGGTATTTTAATCCTTATTTTTTTAGCAATCATTTACATAGGAGGTCCTGAAGGAGAAATGTGGATGAAAACACAATGGTGGGGTATTCTTGGTTTAATTGGCTGGGCTTATTTAGTAAATGCTTATGCTTATTTATTTGCTAATAAAAAATTAAAACTTATGGCAGTAGTACTTCTTATTTTTATGGCACTTCAATTATTACATCAATTAGATTATCTACCTCGACTAAATTCAAATTTATCAATTTTAAATACTATTTATAATGGTACAATTCCAGCATTTACAACTTCAGGTATACTAGCTACATTGCTCTATAAAAAACTTTCAAATAAAAGTGAATTGGTTATTTTTTTAGTGTTTTCTTCTATAACAATTATATTTATTTGTTATGGTCTAATCACAAAACCTTTTTGGGGAATTTCAAAATTACAAGGTACACCAGCATGGTCTGGAATATGTATTGGTATTGGCTTTTTTTCTTTTACAATATTACATTTTATTGTAGATTTTAAAAAGAAAATTAAATGGGCTAAAATTATTGAACCTGCAGGAACTGCAACATTAACTTGTTATTTAATCCCTTACTTTATATACCCTTTAATAAATATAACTGGATTTCGATTTCCCGATTTTTTAAATTCGGGTAGCATTGGGTTATTTATTTCATTAATTTATGCACTTCTAGTTATTCTATTTACAGGTTTTTTAGCTAAAAAAGGATTCAAACTTAAATTATAATATTAAAATAACTTTAAGCAATAGCTTTTTTTAATTCCATTTTTTTATGCGTTTTAACAATCAGTTTTTTTAATAAAATAGAAATAATTAGTGCTACTATAAACATAACAGCAAAAACAGCTAATGTAATATCTAAAGAACCTGAACTCTTTTTTATAACATCGTAGATTGTAGGACCTACAATTCCTGCAACTGCCCAAGCAGATAAAACTCTTCCGTTAATAACACCTAAATCTTTTGTTCCAAATAAATCACCCACAATAGCCGGTAAAATTGCATAACCAGCTCCATACATTGTAATTACGGTAAATAATACTGCTAAAAACATCCATTCAGAATTAATTTTTGGAAGAAAGTAAAAAGCAAAAATTTGAAAAACAAAAAATAATATAAATATATTTATTCTTCCCAAATAATCTGATAAACTAGACCAAAACAGACGTCCTAAACCATTAAAAATACCTATAAAACCAACTATAGCAGCAGCTTCAATTGGTGTATAATTTAATTTTTCTTGCATCATAGGACTTGCAGCTGCAATTAAAGAAATACCACAGGCAATATTAATAAACATCATAATCCATAAATAATAAAAAGACGTTGTTTTTAAAGCTTCTTTTGAGCTTATATTCGCTAAATCTTTTTGTACGCTATTCCCTTTTCCAGGGACAAAACCCTCAGGTAAATATCCATCTGGTGGAGTTGATAAATAACTTGCAGAAACTAAAATAAGTATCATATAAATGATACCTAGAATATAGAAAGTATTAGCTACACCAACATTTTCAAACAATTTTTGCATAATAGGACCAAAAATTAAAGCAGCAAAACCAAAACCCATTATTGCCATCCCGGTAGCTAACCCTCTTCTATCTGGAAACCATTTTATTAGTGTACTTACGGGTGCTATATATCCTAGACCTAAACCAATTCCACCAATAACACCATAACATATAAAAAACAACGGTAAAGAAGTAATTTGAACAGCTAATCCAGCACCAATAATACCGATACCATAAAATATACCTGCTATTATACCACTTTTTTTAGGTCCCATTTTCTCTACCCATTTACCCAAAAATGTTGTTGTTAAACCTAAAAACAATATCGCTAATTTAAAAGCCCATTTTATATCACCTCCTTCAACTTCAAAAATATTTTTTACTGGGTTTGTCATTACTGAATAAGCATATACAGAACCAATAGATATGTGAATTCCAATTGCAGATAACGCGATTAACCAACGGTTTTTTAATTTTTGTTTCATGCTTTATTATTTACTTTTATAAAGAATTCTAATTAATTTTTACTTCTTTAAAATATTCTTTTAAAATTGCTGAAGCATTTTCTAATTCCTCCGGTGTATTTTCTCTTGCATCTTCTAATTGATATTCCCAACCTAAAGCTTTCCATTTGTGAATACCTAATTTATGATAAGGTTGAATCTCAATTTTTTCTATGGTTTTATACTTTTTAAAGTGTTTACCCAAGGCATGTAATAATTCTGGTTTATTAGTTATTTCAGGAATTAAAACATAGCGTAACCACATGTTTTTACCTGAAGCTTCTCTATATGCAGCAAACTTAAATGTTGTTTCTTTATTGCGCATTCCAGTTAATGCAACATAGCCTTCTTCGGTCATATGTTTTATATCTAGCATTACCAAATCGGCATAATTATCTAACAATTCTTTTGTAAAATGATTTAAAATTCTTCCGTTAGTATCTATATTAGTGTGAATTTTCTCTTCTTTTAATCTTTTAAAAAAAGGAATTAATTGTTTTGCTTGCAATAAAGGTTCTCCTCCAGAAACTGTTACTCCTCCAGTTTTACCAAAATAAGGCTTCATTTTTATGGCCATAGCAACCAAATCTTCAATTTTATATTCCATACCTCCAGAAGTTTGAATAGTATCTGGATTATGACAATACAAACATTTAAGTTTACAACCTTGTAAAAAAATAACCAATCTTATTCCGGGACCGTCATGCGTTCCAAAAGATTCTATTGAATGTACTTTTAATATTTCCTCAGTTGTTTTGATAAAGCAAAAGTTTAAAAATTAAGCATCAAAAAAAATTTATTCTGATGCTTAATTATATTCATATTATTAATATTAGCTACATAGATTCGTGAAAAGAACGTGTAATAACCTCTTGTTGTTGTTCTTTTGTTAAACGTACAAAATTTACTGCATAACCAGAAACACGAATTGTTAACTGTGGGTATTCTTCTGGTCGTTCCATGGCATCTAATAATGTTTCTTTATTTAATACATTAACATTTAAATGTTGTGCATTTCTAGAAAAGTAACCATCTAAGGTAGTTGCTAAATTATTAATTCTATCTTCTTCGTTTGCTCCTAAAGATTTTGGAACAATTGAAAATGTATTAGAAATTCCGTCTTGAGAATCTTTATAATTAATTTTAGCTACAGAATTTAATGAAGCTATTGCGCCATTTTTATCTCTCCCGTGCATTGGATTTGCTCCTGGAGCAAAAGCAACACCATAAGCTCTACCATCTGGAGTAGCTCCAGTTTTTTTACCATAAGAAACATTTGAAGTAATTGTTAATACAGACATTGTAGGTTCTGCATTTTTATATACTGGTAATTGTTTCAATTCATTATTAAAATCAGCTACAGCTTGTGTTGCAAGTGCATCAACTTTATCATCATCATTACCATAGCAAGGAAATTCTCCTTCAATTTTAAAATCTACAGTTAAACCTTCTTCATTTCTAATAGGTTTTACTTTTGCATATTTTATGGCTGATAAAGAATCTGCAACAATTGATAAACCTGCAATTCCATATGCTATATTTATTGATGGATTTGTATCAATTAAAGCCATTTGTGCTTTTTCATAATAATATTTATCGTGCATATAATGAATAATATTCATAGAGTCGTTGTATACACGTGCTACTTCTTTCATTGCAATTTTAAAATTAGCCATTACTGTATCAAAGTCTAAATACTCGTCAGTATAAGCTGGTATTCCATCAACAACTTGTGTTCCTGTAAACTCACATCTACCTCCATTTATAGCTAATAATAATGTTTTAGCTAAATTGGTTCTAGCTCCAAAAAATTGAATAGATTTTCCTAATTCTTGATAAGAAACGCAGCAGGCAATACCATAATCATCAGACCCACGGTTTTCACGCATTAAGTTATCATTTTCAAACTGAATTGAAGAAGTATCTATTGATACTTTTGCACAGTAATCTTTAAAATTTTGAGGTAAACTATAAGACCAAAGAATTGTAATATTTGGCTCTGGTGATGGTCCTAAGTTATACAATGTATTTAAAAAACGGAATGATGTTTTGGTTACTTTAGTTCTTCCATCAGAAAACATACCTCCAATAGCTTCTGTTACCCAAGTTGGATCACCTGCAAAAATTTCGTCGTAAGCAGCCATACGTAAATGACGTACCATTCTTAACTTCATAACAAATTGATCTATATACTCTTGAGCTTCAACTTCAGAAATTAACCCTTTTTGTAAATCATTCTCAATATATACATCTAAAAATGTAGAAACATTTCCTAAAGACATTGCTGCACCATCTTGTTCTTTTACGGCTGCTAAATATCCCATATATGTCCATTGAACTGCTTCTTGCGCATTTACAGCTGCACGAGATAAGTCTAAACCATAGGTTTTACCTAAGGCTATCATTTCATTTAAAGCTCTTATCTGCTCAGCTACTTCTTCTCTTAAACGAATTACGCTATCTGTCATTGGTCCTTTTATTGAAGCCAAATCTGCTTTTTTAGACGCAATTAAAAAGTCTATACCATATAATGCAATTCTACGGTAATCACCAATAATTCTTCCTCGTGCATAATTATCTGGTAAACCTGTTAAAAACCCTAATGAACGGAATTTTTTAATTTCAGCAGTATACGCATCAAAAACACCATCGTTATGTGTTTTAACATATTTAGAAAATAAGTTAGTTAATGTTTTGTTTGGTTCTACTCCATGTTCAGATAATGCCTTTTGTACAACTTTAAAACCTCCAAAAGGTTTCATTGTTCTTTTTAATAATTGATCTGTTTGCAAACCAACAATTACTTCGTTTTCTTTATCTATATACCCAGCTTCAAATGCAGCTATAGTAGAAATAGTTTCTGTATCTAAAGAATGTACACCATTATTTTTTCTTTCTTCTAATGTAGCTTTTTTACAAATTTCCCATAATTTTTCAGTTTTAGAACTTGGTCCAACTAAAAATTCATGTGTACCATAATATGGTGTTACATTGTTAATTACAAAATCCCGAACATTAACTGTTTTATTCCAAATTCCACTTTTAAAATCGATTTCTGTCATTTTTTTATTGTTTAAAAAACTTTAAAATATTTGCTTAATTCTCTTTACAAATTTAAATCTAAAAGGCATAAAAAACACTCTATTTAAGACTAAATAGACTTTTATTTTTTACTTATTTACTAAAACGATTGAAGTATATAGCTAGAGAACTGTTTTTAAAAATGCAATAAAAAGTTTAGGTACTAAAATATCAATTCAATACATTTTCAAGTTAATTTAAAATATATTAATTTTATCTATATTACAGTAAAAAGTCTTAAAAACGATACTTATTTAAAATATTATAAAAAAAACACGCCTTAAAAAGATAAATATGTAAAAAACAAAGACTTTTTAAGCTTAAATATTTAGTATCATCAAATTAAGTAAAATTCATAATTTGCAAAATCAGTTTTTAATTTATATTTTGCATTTACCAACTTGTCTTTTTAATATAATGACTCAAACCGCTACTAGATTATTTGATTTTGCATACTTGCAATTAAAAAACAATCAACAAGAAAAATTATTTAATACAAAAGTTAATAATTCTTGGGTTGCAACATCAACTTTAGAATATTTAGAACTTGCAAATAATATTAGTAGAGCATTATTAAGGTTAGGGGTTAAACCTGGAGATAAGATTGCTGTAGTTACTTCTACAAACAGAATTGAATGGAGTATTTTAGATATAGCTGTTTTACAAATTGGCGCAGTAAATGTTCCGTTGTATCCAACAATATCCTCTAAAGATTATGCTTATATTATCAACCATTCTGATGCTATTTATTGTTTTGTATCTGACAGCTATTTAGCAAAAAAAGTATCTAAAATAAAAGACAAGACACAGTTAAAAGACATTTACGCTTTTGATACAGTAAAAGGTGTAGCCTCCTGGAAATCCCTACTAGAATTAGGAGAAGACGCTTCAAATCAAAAAGATGTAAATATTCTTAAAAAGAAAGTAAACAAAACAGATTTAGCAACTATTATTTACACCTCTGGCACTACAGGAATTCCAAAAGGAGTTATGCTAAGTCATCAAAATATTGTAGAAAACACTTATGTTAGTTCTAAAGCTTTAGACTTAGAAGCAAAAACGTATAAAGTTTTAAGCTATTTGCCTGTTTGCCATATTTTTGAACGTTTTGCACTTTATTATTACCAATTAATGGGTTTTGAAATTTATTTTGCCGAATCTATTGATAAATTAGGTGATAATTTACGGGAAGTTAAACCTCATTTTATACCTGTTGTTCCTCGTTTATTAGAAAAAATTTACGATAAAATAGTTGATAAAGGAAGTAACCTTACCGGTATTAAAAAAGCACTATTTTTTTGGGCATTAAACCTTGCCAAAAATTACCAACCATATAATAAAAATAGCTGGTGGTACCACTTTCAACTAAAAATTGCAAACAAAATAATTTTTAATAAATGGCGCGAAGCTTTAGGAGGAAACATTAAATTTTTAGTTTCAGGAAGCGCTCCTCTTCAGCCGCAATTAATTCAAATCTTTACCGCAGCAAACATCCCTGTTTTTGAAGGTTATGGAATGACAGAAACTTCACCTGGAATTTCTATAAACGATTTAAGAAATAAAGGCTTTAAAATAGGTACAGTTGGTAAAGCACTAGAAAACATAGAAATTAAAATTGCTGATGATGGTGAAATATTAGTAAAAGGTTCTAATGTTATGCTAGGATATTATAAAAACGAAGCGCTTACTACAAAAACCATTATTAATAACTACTTACATACCGGTGATATTGGTGAATTAGATAATGAAGGTTTTTTAAAAATTACCGATAGAAAAAAAGAAATGTTTAAAACTTCTGGAGGTAAATACATTGCTCCAGCTGTTCTAGAAAACAAATTAAAAGAATCTCGCTTTATAGAACAAATAATGGTTATTGGCGAAGGACAAAAAATGGCTGCAGCAATAATACAACCCCATTTCGAATTTTTAAATGAATGGGTTAAACGAAAAAAAATTAAAACTGATAATTCATTAGATGCAATAGTAAGCAATAAAAAAATTATAAAACGCATTCAAAAAGAAATTGACCAAGCAAACAAAAAATTTGGCCAATGGGAACAGATAAAAGTATTTAAATTAACTCCAGAAGTTTGGAGTATAGAAAATGGATTATTAACACCAACAATGAAAATAAAAAGAAATGCTATTAAAAATAAATACCAAAAATTAATCGATCAAATATATAAAACAACAAAGTAGTTTTCTTAGTAACTTTCATTCTTGTAAGATTATTTAAAATTTTATACTTTGCAATGCTACATAAAAACCAAACATAATGTCTAAACAAATAACTAAATTATTTGAGTTTGCATACCACCAGCTCGAAACCTATAAATTACCAAATGCTTTCAATACTAAGTATAATGGTAAATGGGAAGCAACTTCTTCACAAGATTTTATTGAAAAAGGAAATACCTTAAGCCGAGGATTACTAAAATTAGGAATAAAACCAGGTGATAAAATTGCCGTTATCTCTTCTAACAATAGAACCGAATGGAATCTTTTAGATTTTGCATTACTTCAAATAGGTGCTATAAATGTTCCTATTTATCCAACAATATCTGAAGAAGATTATTTATACATCTTTAACCATGCAGAAGTTTCTTACTGCTTTTTATCTGATAAAGATTTATATAAAAAAGCCAAAAGTATTGGAAAAGAAGTGCCATCTTTAAAAGATATTTATTCCTTTGATACTGTAAAAAAATGTAAAAACTGGAGTGAAATTATAGAATTAGGCAAAGATGAAAGTTTACAAGTTGAAGTAAATAAATTAAAAGAAGAAGTAAAAACAGAAGATTTAGCAACAATTATTTACACATCTGGTACAACAGGAAAACCAAAAGGTGTTATGCTATCTCATAAAAACATAGTCACAAATGTTCTAGACAGTGTTCCTAGACTTCCTTTAGAATTTGGAAAAATTACAGCCTTAAGTTTTTTACCTGTATGTCATGTGTTTGAACGTATGTTACATTATTTATATCAATATACTGGAACTTCAATATATTTTGCTGAAGGAATGGATACAATTGTAGATAATCTTAAGGAAGTGAAACCACACTTTATGACAGTTGTACCGCGTTTATTAGAAAAAGTATTTGACAGTATTATTAACAAAGGTTCAGAATTAAAAGGAATAAAAAAATTAATATTCTTTTGGGCTGTTGATTTAGGTTTAAAATACGAACCATACAAAGCTAATGGCTGGTGGTACGAACAAAAATTAAAGATAGCTAATAAATTAATTTTTAGCAAATGGCGTGAAGCACTTGGTGGAAGAATGAAAACAATGGTTTCTGGTAGTGCTGCACTTCAACCTAGGCTTGCTAGGGTTTTTGCAGCAGCACAAATGCCTGTAATGGAAGGTTATGGATTAACAGAAACATCTCCTGTAATCTCTGTTAATATGATAAATGGCAACATGTTTAGAATTGGAACAATTGGTAAAACAATTGACAATGTAACTGTAAAAATAGCTGAAGATGGTGAAATATTAGTAAAAGGACCAAATGTTATGCAAGGTTACTATAAAGATCCTGAACGTACAGCAAGTGTTATGACTGGTGAATATTTTCATACTGGTGATAAAGGAGAATTTGATAAAGATGGATTTTTATCTATTACAGGACGTAAAAAAGAAATATTTAAAACATCTGGTGGAAAATATGTAGCTCCTGCCCTTCTAGAAAACGAAATGAAACAATCTCGTTTTATAGAACAAATATTAGTTGTGGGAGAAGGTCAAAAAATGCCTGCAGCCATTGTACAACCCAGCTTCGAGTTCTTGAGAGAGTGGGCTAGAATTCATCAAGAACCAGTTCCAGAAAACAACGAAGATTTAATTAAAAACCCAAAAATAATTAAACGTATAGGCAAAGAAATTAAAAAAGGGAACAAAAGTTTTGCAAAATGGGAAACTATAAAACGTTTTGAATTAACACCAGATGTATGGAGTATTGAAAATAACCTACTTACTCCAACAATGAAACCTAAAAGAACTGAAATTTTAGAAAAATATGCAGATTTGTATAACAAAATATATGAAAACAACCTGAAATAAAGATTAATAGCTTATAAATTTTAAAAGTTATTAAAAACACAATTACTATTTTAACAAATATATTAGGTGTTTTTAATAACTTTTTTTACATTTTTAAGCGAAAAAACGCAACAGTTTACATATTTTTGTAAAAACTAAATTATAATAAATGGAACAATTTATAGTCTCAGCTCGTAAATATAGACCTCAAACTTTTGAGGATGTTATTGGGCAAAAAGCGATTACAAACACGCTCGAAAATGCTATAAAAAACAACCATTTAGCACAAGCTCTTTTATTTACTGGGCCACGTGGTGTTGGTAAAACTACTTGTGCAAGAATTTTAGCAAAAAAAATTAATGAACAAGCTGGCGAAACTAGCGATGATGACTTTGCATTTAATATTTTTGAATTAGATGCTGCTTCAAACAATTCTGTTGATGATATTAGAAGTTTAACCGATCAAGTTAGAATTCCACCACAAACAGGAAAATATAAAGTTTATATTATAGATGAGGTTCACATGCTATCTTCAGCGGCTTTTAATGCATTTTTAAAAACATTAGAAGAACCTCCAGCGCACGCTATTTTTATTTTAGCAACAACCGAAAAACATAAAATAATTCCAACTATTTTATCTCGCTGTCAAATATTTGATTTTAAAAGAATTGGTATTTTAGATGCTAAAGAATATCTAATTAAAATAGCTGCTCAAGAAAATATTAATGCCGACGACGATGCTCTTCATATAATTGCCCAAAAAGCAGACGGTGCAATGCGTGATGCTTTATCTATTTTTGATAGAGTTGTCAGTTTTTCAGGAAAAGACTTAACAAGAAAAGCTGTTACAGAAAATTTAAATGTTTTAGATTACGATGAATATTTTATTACAACAGATTTACTTCTAGAAAATAAAATTCCTGAAGTTTTAGTCCATTTTAATAATATTTTATCGAAAGGTTTTGATGGACATCATTTTATAAGTGGTTTAGCAACTCATTTTAGAGATTTATTGGTAGCTAAAGATAAAATTACATTAGACTTATTAGAAGTTGGAGACAATGCTAAAAAGAAATATTTAACACAATCTCAAAAAAGTGACCTTCGTTTTTTATTACAAGCAATTGACCTGGCTAACAATTGTGATTTAAAATATAAAAGTAGTAAAAATCAACGCTTATTAGTTGAACTAACACTTATGCAATTAGCCTCTATCACTTTTGATAGAGAAAAAAAAAACAATAAACCATACATAATTGCTGCTATTCATTTTGAAAGTAAGGTAAAGAGACGTACTTTTTCTAAGCAAATTCCTGCTTATCAAAAAAAAGAAACAAACTCAGTTGCAACTAAAGTAGAGACTCCTTCAATAAAAAAAGAAGTTAAACCAATATTAGAAACAACAACCAGAAGACGTTCTGCCCTATCGCTAACTAGTATCAACAGAAAAAAAGAGTTAGATAAAATTGAAGTAGAATACGATCAAGTAGAAGGTTTACCAACTGATAGTTTTACAGAAGGTGAAGCCATTTTAGCTTGGAAAAAATATTCAGAATTACTTTTAAGTAAAGGTAAAAAAAGTCTTACTGCTGTTATGAATACCAATAAGCCTTATATAAAAGATTCAAATCTGCATTTTGATCTTCCAAATCATTTAATGAAAGATCAATTAGAAAAAGGTAAATATCCACTTTTAAAATTTATTAGAGAACAATTAAATAATTTTAAAGTAGATTTAGTGCTGCATGTTAATGAAGAGGAAACAAAAAAGTTTGCATACACTCCTCAAGAAAAATATGAAAAATTAAAGGAAAAAAATTCAGCAATTACATTATTAAAAAAAACATTCGATTTAGATTTATAAATTAAACTAATTTAGAATAACAAAAACTTACTCACCATGATGCTTGGTTTACAATTTGAAACAGGAACTTCCTGGGCAGAAATAGCTAAAAACGATTTACGACAAATATTAACCGACCACGCCTATGCAGAACAAAAAGCATCGGCAAATGCCACTTCACTTATAATAAATTATTCTGAAGAAACTGAATTGGTTCAAGAAATGGCTTTAATTGCAATTGAAGAATTAGAGCACTTTAAAATGGTGCATGATATAATAGTAAAACGTGGAATGACATTAGGTAGAGCACAAAAAAACGACTATGCAATGCATTTGCAAAACTACTTTCCAAAAACAAAAGATCGTTTAGAAAGTCTAATTCAACGTTTACTTATTGCAGCTTTAATTGAAGCCAGAAGTTGCGAGCGTTTTAAAGTTTTTGCAGAAAACATGAAAGATGAAGAACTTTCTAAATTTTACTACGACTTAATGATTTCAGAAGCAAACCATTATGTAACATTTTTAAATTTTGCTAGAAAATATCAAGATAGAAAAATTGTTGACGAAAAATGGAAAGGGCTTGTTGCCTATGAAGCAGAATTTATGAAAAAAAGAGGTGTTAAAGCAAAAGTACACGGATAATGTTTAGCAAAGAAGAATCTGCAAGATTAAGAAAAGAATTTTGGACAAGTTTTGGAAAATCATTTCCTAGAAAATGGTTGTTGTATAGAACAAAAATAAAAGATTTTGGCTTTAAATTTGTTGCGGATAAAAAACAAGCCTTAGTTTGTTTAGACATCGAATCTTTCGACAGAACTAAAAACGAACTACTTTTCGATCAAGTTTTAGAATTGAAAGATATTTTAACTGAAGACTACCTCCCAGACGTTATATTTGATGAAGTTTATCTTTTAGAATCTGGTAAAATAATCCATAGAATTTATGTAAAATATAACGGAGATTTTAATATTTATGATAAAAATACATGGCAAAATGTATATTACTTTTTTAACGAAGCCATGCATCAATTCGAAGAGTTTTATGAATACTATGAAGATTTTATAAAAAGAGCTATTTATTAGCTGTTTGCAATTAGCTATTCGCTATTGGCTAAAAAATAACGTAATTTTGCATTTATGAATTCAATAAAAAAAGATACTATTATTGCATTAGCAACTTCATCTGGAGTTGGTGCAATTGCTGTTATTAGACTTTCAGGTGAAAAATCTATTGAAATTGTAAATAAACACTTTAAATCCAAGTTTGGAAATAAAGATTTAGACAAAGTAAAATCACATACAATTCATTTAGGAAATATTATTGATGGTGAGCGTATTATAGATGAAGTTTTAATATCTATTTTTAAAAACCCAAATAGTTATACAGGTGAAAATGTAGTTGAAATTAATTGTCATGGTTCTGTATATATCCAACAAGAAATTATACAATTATTCATAAAAAATGGCGTAAGAAATGCCGACGCAGGTGAGTTTACATTACGTGCTTTTTTAAATGGTAAAATGGATTTAAGTCAGGCTGAAGCTGTAGCTGATTTAATTTCATCAAATTCAGCAGCGTCACATCAAGTTGCTTTACAACAAATGCGTGGAGGCTTTAGTTCTGAAATTGAAAATTTACGTCAACAGTTACTTAATTTTGCTAGTTTAATAGAATTAGAATTAGATTTTGCCGAAGAAGATGTTGAATTTGCAGACAGAACCGAATTTAAAAATTTAATTAATAAAATAAGCAGTGTATTAAAAAGACTGATAGATTCATTTGCTTTAGGAAATGTACTTAAAAACGGTATTCCTGTTGCTATTGTTGGCGAGCCAAACGTTGGTAAATCTACCTTATTAAATGCACTTTTAAATGAAGAAAAAGCTATTGTAAGTCATATAGCAGGAACCACAAGAGATGCAATTGAAGATGAAATAAATATTGAAGGTGTAGCATATCGTTTTATTGATACTGCTGGAATTAGAAACACCGAAGATTTTGTTGAAAGCATTGGAATTGAAAAAACATATGAAAATATTGAAAAAGCTCAATTGGTATTGCATTTAATTGATGCTTCTAAAATTGAATTATTGGAAGGAAAAATTTCCGAATTAAAAGAAAAATATCCATCAAAAAAAATATTGACAATTGTTAATAAAGCCGATTTACTTTCAAATGAAGAAATAAAACAGTTAAAATCGCAATTTTCAAACCTAATTATTCTTTCCGCTAAAGAAAAATCTGGGCTTCATGAGTTAACCTCTACCCTAACCCAATTAGCGAATAAAGGAGCTTTAAGTAACAATGAAACTATTGTAAGTAATTCTCGCCATTTTGAAGCATTAAATAATGCATACAACTCTATAAAAGAAGTGCAAAAAGGTATTGATTTAAACATTAGTACCGATCTTTTTGCTATTGATATTCGCCAAGCACTACATTTTTTAGGTGAAATTACCGGTGAAGTAACCACTGAAGATCTATTAGGTAATATTTTTGCTAATTTCTGTATTGGAAAGTAACTCTACAAAACAACCAAATATAATCTTACTATTTCTTTGCAAAAGAAATTATAGAAGAAATATGCCAAAATTGTAAACATTTTTTTATAACCAGAATGTTTCAAAGTTGGGGTGGAAAAGTAGGTTATTGTTTAATTATACAAAATAATAAAAGTAATGAAATTATAAATAAGCGTGGATTTCTAAAAACAAACGCAATCAAGAGTGAAGAAATTCTTGTGATAAATTTCAAAAAAAAGAATAACTTTTATCAAAAATAATTACCTATTATTTTAAAGGCGACCTAAATTCTACTATTATAGATTTATATAAACCTACAATAATAGAATAATTTAAAAAGGTTTTGTAAATTTAAAGCTTTTAAAAGCTATGATATTTAACGAAGACTCCAGAGTAAAAATCCCTTCTATATTACATCTAATTCAATTAGGTTATACCTATTTGTCTTTAAAAGATATAGAATGGGATGAAAGCACAAATATATTCACAGATATTTTCAACAAACAATTAGGAGAAATCAATTCAGGATTATCTGAAACTGAAATCCAAAAAGTCTATGCTGATATTTCATTGTCATTAGAAAATGAAGATTTAGGACGTGCTTTTTATAAGAAGTTAATTGATCAAACTGGTGTAAAATTAATTGATTTTGAAAATTTTGATAAAAACTCGTTTCACGTTGTAACAGAATTACCTTATCAAAAAGATGATGAAACGTTTAGACCAGATATTATTCTGCTAATTAACGGAATGCCTTTGGTGTTTATAGAAGTCAAAAAACCGAATAATAGAAATGGTATTCGTGATGAACATGAACGCATGAAAAGGCGTTTTAGAAATAAAAAGTTTCGCAAGTTTATCAACCTTACCCAGCTAATGGTATTTTCTAACAATATGGAATATAGTGATGATGATTCTCAGATGTTAGAAGGTGCTTTTTATAGCACAACAAATTATTACAAGCCTATTTTCAATTATTTTAGAGAAGAAAAAACATTTGATTTAGACACGCTTTTAAAACCACTTTTAGAAGAAGAGGAAACCTTTGTTTTAAAAGACACCAATTTGTTGAGTATTAAAAATTCAAAGGAATATATTTCAAACAAAAAACCAACTACTGCAACGAATCGTATTTCAACATCCCTATTTCAAAAAGAGCGCTTAAAATTTATTTTGCAATATGCGTTTGCCTATGTAGAAGAAGAAAAAGGTCTGGAAAAACACATTATGCGTTATCCACAACTATTTGCAACTAAAGCAATAGAAGACAAATTAGAAAATGGTGTCAAAAAAGGAATTATTTGGCATACACAAGGATCTGGAAAAACGGCATTGGCTTATTTTAATGTGAAGCATTTAACAGATTATTATCAAAAAAAGAACATCATTCCAAAGTTTTACTTTATTGTAGATCGGTTAGATTTATTAACTCAGGCAGCTAAAGAGTTTAACGCGCGTGGTTTAATAGTTCATAAAGTAAATAGTAGAGCAGAGTTTACAAGAGATATAAAATCTACCAAAGTAATACATAATAGTTCTGGTAAGGCAGAAATTACGGTTGTAAACATTCAAAAGTTTAAAGATGATCCAGATGTTATAAAAAACAACGATTATAATTTAAGCGTGCAACGTGTATTTTTCTTGGATGAAGTTCATAGAAGTTACAACCCAAAAGGTAGTTTTTTAGCTAATTTAGAATTGGCTGATAAACATTCTATAAAAATTGGGTTAACGGGTACACCATTATTGGGTAAAGAATACAATTCTAAAACTTTATTTGGAGATTATATTCATAAATATTATTATAATTTATCTATAAAAGATGGTTATACCTTGCGTTTAATACGTGAAGAAATAGAAACTAATTATAAATTAGCTTTAAAAGAAACTTTGGAAAAATTACAAATTTTACAAGGTAATGCAGACAAGAAAACAGTGTATGCACATCATAAATTTGTAGAACCAATGCTCGATTATATTGTAAAAGATATAGAACAAGCTCGTATTTCTATGAACGATAACAGCATTGGAGGTATGGTTGTTTGCGATTCATCTGACCAAGCTAAAATGATGGCTGAAATTTTTCAGAATAAGTATGCGCCAAAGGTTGAAACATTGCTAAACCAAGCGGCGGAAGAACCAGAAAGTTATGCTAGCAAAAAGAAAGATGAAAGTAAGGTAACTTCAGCACAAGTAATTTTACACGATATAGGAACCAAACAAAATCGTAAAGATTGGGTTGCTAGTTTTAAAGCAGGTAATATAGATTTTCTATTTGTGTACAATATGTTGTTGACTGGTTTTGATGCTAAACGATTGAAAAAACTATACATAGGACGCAAAATAAAATCACATAATTTACTGCAAACCTTAACACGTGTTAACAGAACCTATAAAACACATAAATACGGATATGTAGTTGATTTTGCAGACATTCAAAAAGAGTTTGATAAAACCAATCAAGATTATTTTAATGAATTGCAAGGTGAGTTAGGTGATGAAATAGAACATTATTCCAATTTGTTTAAATCTTCAGAAGAAAT
This sequence comes from Lutibacter sp. A80, assembly GCF_022429645.1. Lineage (GTDB taxonomy): Bacteria > Bacteroidota > Bacteroidia > Flavobacteriales > Flavobacteriaceae > Lutibacter. Next base: position 530,540 of record NZ_CP092480.1, on the reverse strand, counting down.
AACAGCAGATATTGAAAAAATAAAAGATGTTCTTTTCAAATTTAATACAGAAAATCCAACTGTTTTTGATGAGCAAATTTCAGAAATAAATGAACGTACAGAAATAAGAGCATTAGCCAAAGCATTAAACAATGCAAAAGAGCTGTACAACCTTATTCGTTTGTCTGGTAATTTTGAGTTGTTAGAAAAACTAGATTTCAGAAAACTTACGTTGTTATCTAGATTAACCAATGATAGGTTGGCTTTAATAAACACTAAAGTTGCGCTAGAAAATAATGTAGAAACTGAAAACATTTTGAATACAGCGCTAGAAGATGTTATTTTTGCTTTTACCAAGGTAAAGGAAGAAGAAATGGTGTTGGCTGATGAGTTGAAAAATACTTTGCAGAAAACTCGTGAAATGCTGGGAGGTAATTTTGATCCTCGTGATCCTGTTTTTGTGTCGTTAAAAGAAGAATTAGAACGCTTGTTCAAAAAGAAAAATTTAAGTGAGGTTACCAAAGAAGAAATGGAAGCCAATATTAAAGCTTTAAATGATATTTACGATAAAGCAAAAAAACTGGAACGTGAAAACCAGTTGCTAAAAGCAAAATACGATTACGATGCTAAATACGCACGTATTCATAAACGATTAATGGAAAAAGATCCGTTGACAGATAGCGAACGTAAATTATTTGAAGCCTTAAAAGGATTAAAAACAGAAGTAGACAAAGAAATTCTTCAAAATTCTAAAATATTGGAGAATGAGAGTTATGTAGAAAAAATGATACTACGATTGGTGGTTAATCAATTTAAAAATAAACAACATATTGCTATTAATACAACCGATGTTAAGCGAATAAATAGTATTATAGTAAAAGAATATTTAAATGAATACAATGGAAATGTTGCTTAAAATAAAAGTTTAAGTGGTTGTCGCAAAATATGCTATAGTTGAAAAGTAAAAAGTGAAATGGAAAATCAAAATCAAATAGAAATTTATAAAGCTGATGATGGTTCAACACAAATTAATGTGCAGTTTGAGCAAGAAACGGTTTGGTTAACGCAAGCTCAAATGGCAACGCTTTTTGAGACTACGCCTCAAAATATAACCATGCACTTAAAAAGTATTTTTAAAGAACAAGAATTAAATGAAAAAGCAACTTGTAAGGAATTCTTACAAGTTCGAAAAGAAGGTACAAGAACAGTAAAACGAAAGCAATTAAATTATAATTTAGATGCTATTATTTCAGTTGGGTATCGCATAAAATCCACTCGTGCAACACAATTTAGAATTTGGGCAACTAGTATTTTAAAAGATTACCTAGTTAAAGGTTACGCTATAAATGAAAAACGTTTAGCTCAAAAAGAACAAGAAGTACAGGTGTTAAAAAACGGTATTCAAATTTTAAGTAGAGTTATTGAAGAAAAAACAGCAGAAAACGAATGGCTTACTGTTTTTGCTAATGGTTTAAGTTTGTTAGATGATTATGATCACGAAGAATTAGATACAAAGGGATTAACAACAAAAGAAGCCAATTATCCAAGTTTAGCTGATTATCAGAAACTAATAAATCAGATGCTTACTGAATTTGATTCGGATGTTTTTGGTAAAGAAAAAGATAAAAGTTTTGAAAGTTCTATTGCGCAAATTGAAAAAGGATTTGGAACTAAAGATTTTTACCCAACAATTGAAGAAAAAGCAGCAATGCTTTTATATTTAGTAGTTAAGAATCACTCGTTTGTAGATGGAAATAAACGTATTGCAGCAGCTTGTTTTTTAAAGTTTTTACAACAAAACAACCTGCTTTTTAACAGTCAAAATCAACCTATAATTAGTAACGATACGTTGGCAAGTTTAACGCTGTTTATAGCTTCTAGCAAACCAGAAGAAATGGAAACCGTAAAACGATTGGTAATTAGCGTGCTAAATAGAAATAAAACCAATTAAGAATGTTCAATTACGAATGAGGAATTAAATGAAAGAAAATGTAGTACAAATAAAATCGTATGCTTTTGCAATTAAAATTGTGAATATTTGTAAGTTTCTTCAAACCGAAAAGAAAGAATATATTTTAAGTAAACAACTGTTACGATCAGGCACTTCAATAGGAGCTAATATTGAAGAAGCTATTGGAGGTCAAAGCAGAAAAGATTTCTTTGCTAAATTAACTATTTCTTATAAAGAAGCAAGAGAAACAAAGTATTGGATACGGTTATTAACCGATACTAATTATTTAACAAAAGAACAAAGAGAACCATTACTAAACGACATTGAAGAATTATTACGAATTATTGGAAGTATCCAAAAAACAATCCGTAATTCGTAATTAAAAATTCATAATTAAATAAATATGACAGATACCGCAAAATTCGAAACCCAAACCAAAGCACTTATAGACGATTTAAAAAGCGTATGTGCCAATTACGGTTTAGGAAATGATGGAAATGAATTTAAAATAATTACTCAAGTATTTTTATATAAGTTTTTAAACGATAAATATGTTTATGAATTAAAACAACTTGAACCAGCATTGGCAAACGCTGAAAATTTAGATGAAGCATTAGACAATTATTCCGATGATGATTTGGAAATGTTGAGCATTCAAATTAATGAAAACACCGCTAAATTTACCCCTAAAAACTTATTGTCAAAATTATTTAAAGAACAAAATAAAGACAAATTTGCTGATATTTTTGACCAAACCTTAACAGATGTTGCCAAAGCAAACAACGATATTTTTTCGGTATTAACACAAGGTGGAGAAAAAGTTGTATTGTTCGAAAACATAAGCAAATATGTAACCGATAATAGAGATGCTTTTTGCAAAGCATTGGTAAATAAATTAGTAGATTTTAGTTTTGAACATATTTTTACACAAAAGTTCGACTTTTTTGCTACTATTTTCGAGTATTTAATTAAAGATTACAACACCAATAGCGGCGGTAAATATGCCGAATATTTTACACCACACGCAGTAGCTAAAATTATGGCGGCTTGTTTGGTGCCAGCTAATAAAAAAATTAATAATGTTACCTGTTATGATCCCAGTGCAGGATCTGGTACCTTGTTAATGAACATTGCACACGCCATTGGCGAAGATAAATGTACTATTTACTCGCAAGATATTTCTCAAAAATCATCTGCCCTACTGCGTTTAAATCTAATTTTAAACAACCTGGTACATTCCATTCATAATATTATACAAGGTAATACCATTTTACATCCGTATCATAAACAAGAAAACGGACAGTTAGAGCAGTTTGATTATATAGTTTCAAATCCGCCATTTAAGTTAGATTTTTCTGATTATAGCGCAGATTTAGACACCAAAGCAAACCAAGAACGCTTTTTTGCAGGCATACCAAAAGTGCCCAATAAAAAGAAAGAATCTATGGCTATTTATTTGTTGTTTATACAGCATATAATGCACAGCTTAACGCAACATGGAAAAGCTGCCATTGTAGTGCCAACAGGTTTTATTACCGCGCAAAGTGGTATAGATAAAAAAATTAGACAAAAACTAGTTGAAAGTAAAATGTTAGCAGGTGTAGTAAGTATGCCAAGTAATATTTTTGCAACTACAGGTACCAACGTAAGTATTTTGTTTTTAGACAAAACCAATACAAAAGATGTGGTGTTAATAGATGCTTCCAATTTAGGAACCAAAGTAAAAGAAGGTAAAAACCAAAAAACGGTACTTTCTAAAGCCGAAGAAGACCAAATTATTAATGTTTTTAATACTAAAGAAGTAAAAGACGATTTCTCGGTAGTGGTTTCTTATAAGGATATTGAAGCTAAAAACTACAGTTTAAGTGCAGGGCAATATTTTGAAGTGAAAATTGAATATGTTGATATTACTGCGGAAGAGTTTGCAACAAAAATGAATACTTTTGAAACCAATTTAGAAGGTTTATTTGCTGAAAGTAAAAGTTTAGAAAAGGAGATTCAAAAGAATTTAAAGAAGTTAAATTATGAATAGTGAGTTTAGCATATTTAAATTAGGTGAAGTAGCAGATATTTTTGCGGGTGGAGATAAACCAAAAATATTTAGCGTAGATAAAAGTAATTTAAATAATATACCAGTTTTTGCTAATGCAGAGAAAAAATATGGATTACAAGGTTATACAGATACTCCTAGAATAATTGACTCTGCTGTAACAGTAGCTGCAAGAGGTTCAAATGTAGGGTTTGTAGCTATTAGAAAAGAACCATTTTTTCCTATTGTCAGATTACTTACTTTAATTCCAAACAGTAAGTTATTAGATGTAGATTATCTTTTTTATAATCTAAAGCAAAACCGTCAAGGTGGAACCGGTTCTGGGCAACCACAAATTACAATTCCTCAAATTTCAGATAGAATAATTTCATTACCATCTCTTATTACTCAACAAAAAATAGCCAAAGTCCTTTCAGATTTAGATGCAAAAATAGAAATCAACAACAAAATAAACCAAGAGTTAGAAGCAATGGCAAAAACATTGTACAATTATTGGTTTGTACAGTTCGATTTTCCAGATGCTAACGGAAAACCTTATAAATCATCTGGTGGGTTAATGGTTTATAATGAGGAGTTAAAACGTGAAATTCCTGTTGGTTGGGAAGATGGTGTTTTGTCTGATATTGCAAATATCACAATGGGACAATCACCTGCTGGGAGCTCTTATAATGAAGAAGAAAATGGGACAGTCTTCTATCAAGGCTCAACAGATTTTGGTTTAAGATTTCCTACTGTAAGAAAATATACAACTGAACCATCTCGAATGGCTGAAGAAAATGACATTCTATTATCCGTTAGAGCTCCAGTTGGAACGCTTAATCAAACAATGGAAAGTTGTTGTATTGGTCGTGGATTAGCTGCTCTAAGAGAAAAAGAAGGTTCTAATTCTTTTTTATGGAGTCAAATGGAACATTTTAAACAAATTTTTGATAGAAGAAATTCTTCAGGAACAACATTTGGTTCAATAACTAAAGATGACCTTTTTGGGCTGAAACTTTGTTTTCCAAATAAAGATACTTTAGAAAAATTTAAAAAAATTGCAGACCCTTTCCACGAAAAAATAATTGTAAACTCAAAAGAAAACCAAAAACTTTCCAAGCTTCGAGATTGGTTATTACCAATGTTAATGAATGGGCAAGTTACGGTTGGGGAGGCAGCCCTTCGTCAAGCTCAGGATATGCCATTAGGTATGGTTGCGGAGAGTGGAGAAGGTTATAAAAAAGAGTAAAGGAAAAGAAAAAAATAGCTAAAGAAAAAAACGTCATATGTCATTAAACAATTTTTATAAATTAAGAAAAAACTTCATTCTTCTTGGACTTACAGGGAAAATGCAGGCAGGAGCAGACAAAATTGTTGAGTTGCTTTCGCAAGAAGAATTAACAGAAGAACAATTTAAGTTTATTGAAGATTTTGAGAATGTGTATTCTGATATAAGCGGAATTGAATCGAGAAAAATAAGAAGAATAAAAGACTTTTTCAAACATAAAGAGAATTGGATAAAGTTTGATGTAGTTGATTACAGAAGTGTTATTCTATTATTTATCCTACATCATAATTACGATAAGAATAATAAAAAATATGCTGAAAATATATGTAATTGGATTGATAGCCTTGGTAATTATAAAGAGTTTAAAACACCAAGATTTGGTGGGGATGTTGGTATTGCAGAAGGTAGTTCTCAATTTTTATCGAATGATTTCAAGAAGTATTTAGAAAATATTTTGGACACTATAAATATTCGGTTTAAAGGAGATACACTTCTTGATTTTTTAACAACTTCAAATATTAGTGATTTCTTTTTTAATGAACCATATAGGGAATTTTCAAAATTATTTTTCAATAAATTAGACTGGTATAGCCGTTTTTTAAGACATAAATTAAATCATGTCGCAGCTTATTGTCTTAGAAGATATGGCACTTTAGATATTGAAGTAATTAAAGAAAATAAGAAAGAGGAAAAGTTAAATTATATTTACATTTTAGCGGATGTAATAAATCAATTAATTAAAATTCATAGAAAAGCATCATCAGAAATTAAAGATAAAAGAGAAGCACATATAATAATTGATAGGTTAAAGAATTCCTATGAAATGATGTATTTTAAGGAGAAATATTCTGGTTTTTATATGGTGGTAAGTAGTAGAAAAGAGAAAGTTAGACAAGAATATATTAAAGAAAAAAATAGGAAAAAACCCTCTAAGACCGATGTAAATAAAAATATAAACCTAATAAAATTATTAGACGACACTGAATATAAAGTAAATGAATTTAAAAGAGGTGATTTTGATAGTTTTGATGTGGAAAATTGTGTTCAAAAATCTGATTATCATATTGTTTTTAAAGAAGATTTAAAGTTTGATGATATACTAAAAGATCATAAAGAAGAATTAAAAAAAAGAAAGAATAAAGAGTATAAAGGAGATAATAAGTATTATATATATCAACCTTTTATTTTTCAAACACTGAAGTTGATAAGTTTAATTCAACAACCAGGGTTAATTACTCCAACTTATCCAGAGAGAATTATGCAAATTGCTTTTAATGCAAAACTTAACTCAGGTTGCATTTCAAGGCAGGTAGGAGCAGTTGTTACAGATTCACATTATTCAGTTAAAGGAATTGGTTGGAATGAAGTCCCAGTAGGTCAAATTCATTGTGGATTGAGAGATATTAGAGATTTAACAGGAGCTGTAGATATAACTGAGTTTTCAAATTTTGAGCAGGGTAAGACTGAACATAAGTATAAGGATGGAGAAAAGTTTATTGATAAAATAACTAAAGATTTCCTAAAAATAAAAGGGTTGGAAGAAAGATTAGAGGGAAGACCTTGTTCTTATTGTTTTAAATCTTTTCATAATTCATATGAAGCAAAAGATAATCAGGTCCATACCAGATCATTACATGCAGAAGAAAATGCAATGTTGCAGATTTCTAAGTATGGAGGTCAGCCGTTAATGGGAGGGAATTTATTTACTACAGCATCTCCTTGTGAACTTTGCTCAAAAAAAGCTTTTCAGTTAGGCATTAAAAATATTTTTTACATTGATTTATACCCAGGTATTTCCAAAGAACATATATTGGAAGGTGGTAAAAAAGAAAAGAATAATCCAAATGTATATCAATTTCAAGGTGTTATTGGTCGAAGTTATCAAAAACTTTATGAACCTTTCATGTCTGTAAAAGATGAAACAATTTTAAGGTCAGATATAAAACCATCTGTTTCTAATAAGGAAAGGGCAATTCAATTAAAAAAGTTAATACAAGATAATTTGAAGGGTAAAGAATTTAATGAATTAAGGAAAAAACTCGATGGTTTAAAAGATGAAGATGTTTTAAGAGAAATAGCTGATATGATGAGAAGAGGAGTAGAACAGGGATAAATTGAAATAATAGTGATAGACACCATATGGAGACTTGGTGATATATAAGTATTCAAGATTTAAGGCAAGTTTATACCTACGGAAGGTATTGGGATGCTGAAAAAGTAATGTTATTGTATCCAGGGAATGATGACAACAGAAACTATAGAGCTTTTGAAAATTCAAACGATCCAATTATGCATAAATGTAAATTAGGTTTTGTAAATGTACTAGATGAAAACGGAGATTTATCTAAAATTATTGGGCAAAAAGTTTTTGAATTGATAGAAGTTTTATGAGGATACTATTAAACTTTCTAGTATTGAAGAAATAGCTGCAATGAAATTTAAAGTTATTGGATAAGGTGGTCGCAAAAAAGACTTCTGGGATATACACGAATTATTAGAAACTTTTACGTTAACTAAAATGATAGGTTTTTATCTTAAAAGTAACCCTTACACTTATTCTAAAGATCAATTAGTATCAGAAATTGTTGATTTTCATTAACAGATATTGATTTTGAACCAAATTATTATAAAGGTAAGGTTTAGGAATTTATTAAATTAGATTTTGAAAACTTAGTAAGTAATAAATAATTGTAGTACTATTAATTCAGTTGTTTTAATAATAATGCTATTTATCTTTTTTCAATATAATTTTCATAAATCGATCTTCTAATAAATTAATATATTCTTGTTTCATCTCCTCAGAGAGAAAAGAACAGTTAATTAAGCTTAACACTTTACCTTTTTGTTTTTTAAACCTCTTATAAACACTATTAATCTGTTTAGAATTTAGACCTAAACCTAATCCAAAATGAGTCAATATTTCAGCAGATATTTTTCTTTTTTTCCCAGCAATTGTTAAGGCAAACTCTTCTTTATCATCAGGATTTACAATAGTAACATTTAACAAGTCATATGCTGGAGATAAACTCCATCCAATATTAGTTTTTATCATTGAAAAATTTTTCAAATGCATATCGTTATTTCCAGTTATAAAACTAAAAACTGTCAATTCAAAAAAACGTAATTTATCTAATAATGTATTTGAAGCATACAAATCTAACGCCTTTCCTACACGTTCCATAGAGCCTTTATACTTATCAAAAGCTTCGGTAATTTGAAACATATCTATCATATGAATTTTAGATCCATCCTCTCTCCTATCAACACGTTTTGTTATATATGATAATTCACCCGATTCTAATCTAATTAAAGAAGAAGGTACAACGGAAATTCCATACAATTCTGCCATTCTCATTGTTAAATGTTCATTTTCTGGCATTTCAACAAAATTTTCAGACGGCGGTTTAAAAATAAAGTTACCACCTAAAGCACCTACAACAGTCAACCTTTTATCCGACTTTAGTTTTTCCTCCTCTATTAATGTCATAGATAATTTCGGTTGCACCCCTGGAACAGCAACACTCCTTTCAACTACACTTTTAGCTAATTCAGACATTTGAACTAATGAATACGGTAATTTTGGAGGAGTTTCTGAACCAAAAAATTCTAAACTACACTTTTTATGAAAATCAACTTCACCTTTAAGTTCTTTATAGCAATACAGACATTTATTCTTCATCACTATTTATTTTTGGTTCAACACTTACTGCTCCTATACAATTTTTACAACAAGCTAACAATAACCCCATTCTATCATTCGGATTAATTTTCCAACTTTTTGATGCAATATTTAATAACCATCCTTCTGGTATTAAACCTTCAAAAAAAGAAAACAGTCTTTTATCTCTATAAACAGTATCTGAAACTGGCATTGTAAATGTGATAAACTGTTCTGGATAATTATTTATATAATCATTATCGTATTGAAACGTATAATCTCCATCGTTTGTTTCAGTTAAAAGCCCACAATAAACTGTATTGTAAAAAATATTAGCTTGTCTCATCTAATTGATTATTTAGTTCTTTTTCACTTATTGGCACTAATGTATGCCCAAACATTTTTAAAACTTGATTTACTTTTTCAAGGTTTAAATTTGTTTTCCCTTGTTCTATTTTTCTGATTACAGTTAAAGCAACACCAGCTCTATCTGCAAACTCTTCTTGAGTTAGATTTACTTCTTTTCTTCGTTCTTTAACAAACTGTTTAAGCGTCTTCATTATATGTAATTAAATATAATTTTAAACAAATATAGTAAATTATATGTAAAAACGTATAATTTATTTACAAACACTAATTTTATATGCATATACATATAACTAATAACTGAGTTGTTTTAATTTGAAATTGAAAGATAATAAAGTAAACTAAAAAACATACCTTTATTACACCTTGCACATCAATATATCTATATAAATAAAGATTTATTACTTATGTATTGAAAAATAAATTTGTTACTAACTTATTTTATCAAAATACTTGACAGCAGTATGAAATTAATCTATTTTTAACATTACTTTCTTTCTTTTATAAGAAACTCTTTTCATCATTAAAAAAGAAACCAGAACTGCTAAAAAATCACTAAATAAAAACGAAAACCAGATTCCATTTAACCCCCAAAGTCCCTTTAGAAAATACACTATAGGTACAAAAAGTAAAATTGGACGCAGCAGTGCTAAAAATGTAGCTGTTTTATTTGATTGCAACGCCTGAAAATAACGAGTAAGCACTATCTGAATCATATAAAAAGGAATAGATATAGCGAAAATTTGTAAGGCTTTTTCTGTAATCCTTATAATTTCATCATTATCATTAATAAATAAATTTATAATAAAATCAGGAAATAACTCAATTTGAACGATTCCTAATAAACCAACTAAACCTACTATTAATAATGCATACATTAATGTTGTTTTATTTCTATCAAGGCGTTTCGCACCAACATTAAAACTAACAAGAGGTTGCATACCATCACCTGTTCCAAGAGCAGTCATTAGAAAAATTATATTTACACTAAAAATAATTCCCATAGCTGCAACTGCATAGGTTCCTCCAGTTTCAAGAAGCAAACTATTAGCTATAAGGTTTTGAATACTTGTAGAAATATCCATAACAAACGGAGCTAAACCAACACTTAAAACTGGTAAAATTACTTCCTTTTGAAGTTTTATATTTTTCCAAGCAAACTTTATCACGCTTTTGCCACTTATATAATATCTAATTATAAAAACAGCATTTACACTTACAGCCGTAATTGTTGCTAATGCGGCACCTTTAATTCCCATATTTAAATACTTCATAAATACCACATCTAACACAATGTTTATTACTGATGATACTAAAATAAGAATTGCAGGTAAACGCGGGTTTCCTTCAGCACGGCAAGTAAACTCTAAAGCTAAAGCAAATGAAGGTGGAAATCCAATAATTATTATTTGCAAATATTCAGCAGATAATTGAAATAGTTCATCTCTTGCTCCTAAAAAACTTAATAAAGGTTTGTATAATAGTAGGCCTGCAAAAGTAAAAATCACAGCTATTATTAGTAAACCTGCAATCATATTTCCTAGAACTTTTTCTGCTTTTTCAGGTCTAGATTCACCTAAATATTTAGATATAAATATTCCTGCTCCGCTTCCAAATAAAAGTACAATTCCAAATTGAAAAAGAGAAATAGGAAAAGCCATTGTTACGGCAGATAATCCTTCGGCTCCCACGTATTTTGCAACAAATACTCTGTCTACAATATTATAAAAAGCATTTATTAAAAGACCTAAAACAGCCGGACCTGCATAAACTAATAATAGTTTAAATATAGGACCGTCTTTTAGTGAATATTTTGAATTCATAGATATTAACTAATTACGTATTTACTATAATCACTATTTAATATAATGCAAATATAGACTGTTGAAATACTTAATTATGAATTACTATTTCGGTAAAAAAGATTACAATTAAGGTTTTAAGTGTATTTTTACAAAAAACAAATAAATACATGCAGGTATTTGATAATATAAAAGACTACTTTGTTAATAGTTCTGAAGCTGTTGACGATTATTCCAATAGTTTTTATATAAGGTCTATTGAAGTCGACAATACGAAAGACCACAAAATTGATGAAATTTATTTAAAACCACATAAAAGAAGTTTTTTTGAAATCGCAATTTTGTATAGAACTAGCGTGTCAATTCAGATTGGAAATCAAACGCTTCAAAATAAAAAAAATACGTTGGCAATAGTTTCACCTTTTCAGACTATAAATTATAAGCGAAAAGGGAAAAAAAATAATGACATTGGTTACATTATTAATTTTAAAGCCTCTTTGTTTGAAAATTTAAATAATTCATATGATGTGCAAAATGAATTTCCTTTTTTCAAATTGCACTCGTTACCCATGTATCAATTGAATGACGAAGATTTCAAAGGAATAGAATTATTGGCAAAAGAAATATTTGAAGAATCTAGAGCGGGTAAATTGAATAATTTAAATATTATTACACACCTATTACTTGTTTTACTTTATAAAATCAAAAGAATAACGCATAATAATGAGGGAATTACAAGTATGAATCGTAACGATATTATTCTTGCTAAATTTGAACAGAAAATTCTTTCAAACAATACTACATTTCTATCTGTAAAAGAATATGCCTCAATGATGAATATTAGTGCCATTTACCTCTCAGAATGTGTAAAAAAAGCTACCGGTAAAAGTGCTCAAAAAATAATAATTGATTATAAAATTTTATATTCAAAAACACTATTAAACCAAAAGGATAAAACGATTACTGAAATAGCAGAAATATTAGGCTTTAATGAAGCTGCTAATTTTAATCAATTTTTTAAACGTAATACAGGAATGACAGCTACTCAATTTAGAAAGAGTGTATAATCAATAACTTTTTATTAAATATAAGATTCATAATTAAGAACTCTACACTTCAATTTTTAATTACATTACTTTTTGTATCAGTTAGTAATAAGTAAGAAACAAAATACATACTAACAGCAGTATTTTTTACCTTACTTTTCAATATCTTCAATTATAAGTTCTTTTTTATAGCCAATTAATGTATGTTCTTTATTAAATCACTTATTATTATTTACAGATTTAATGAATGCTAATTCTAATATTAGAAATAATAATTTTATCTTTTTCTCCAATAAAAAGATCACAATTTTTATTAAATTGTTCTACATTTTAAATTTTTGCAGTAGTACTATTAAATACATTAACCCAAAATTATAATGGCAAAGAAACAAATAAAACAAATTCTAAGAATACTATTTATTATTGCAAGTATATCTTCTTTATGGTTTGTTCCTTGGATTTTGGTAAAAGCTTGGATTTTACCACTGCCTAATACAGTTCAAGAGCAAGTAAATAAAGCTTTAGACTATGATTTTGATGGAATGATTGTATATGTTGAACAAGCTGGAAAACAGCCAGAATACTATGCTGCTGGATGGCACGACCGCAAAAATAAAATACCTGCATACCCACAAGCCTTATTTAAAATTGCTAGTATTACCAAGCTATATGTTGCGGTTGCTACTACAAAATTAGTTAAAGATGGACGCTTATCTTTAGATAAAACATTGGCTGATTACTTTCCTGAACTTGCTGGAAGAATTCAAAATTCAGATAAAATAACCTTAAAATTAATGCTACAACATAGAAGTGGTATACCCAACTTTGTAGATCACCCTGATTATTGGTCTAAACCACCAAAAAACAAACAAGAAACTCTTGAATACGCGCTAGATTTACCTGCAGATTTTCAACCAAATGAAGATTATGGTTATTCAAACACAAATTATATGTTAATTTCAGACCTTATTGATAAAACTCTAGGATATAGCCATCAACAATATATAAAAGAAGAAATTTTAATCCCTTTAAACTTAAAAAACACATTCGGATCACTACACGAAGTAAATATAGACGACGTAATGAGCGGATATTATGTTGGAGTTGAAGAGGATTTAAAAAATGAATTTTCTGGCTTAATGATTGCTACAACAGAAGATGTAGGAATTTTTCTACGTGCATTAAATGATGGTTCTGTATTTAACGAAGGTGAACAAGAAATTTATTCGTCTGTCTACGAATACAAACATACAGGTTTAATTGTTGGTTACCAAAGTATAGCAGAATACCACAAAGATATAGATACTGTTATTATTCAATTTAACAATACAACCAACTTTAATGGATATAACTGGAATTTAGCAGAAATTATTTACAATCGTATTGTAAAAATCGTAAAAAAAAATTCTAACACATAATTAGTAACTTACGTAAAAAACCAAGATTTAGTCAACACATTTAACTAAAATACAGGTATTCACATATAAAATATTAGTAAGCCAAAATTAGTAGACTACTCCATAAAAGTTTTATCTATGAAAAATGAAATTATTCATTTCCATTTAACCTTTAAATTAAAATTAAGCTATAGCTAAAAATATTATTTGTTAACTTCTCCTATTAATTTCTCAACCGATTTAACTTTTCCTGTTAAGCAATTACTTTTTCCTTTACGAACATCTATAGTCATTGTTGAATACACACGGTCGCAATCTGGTTCTAAAACATCATAAGATTGCTGTACAATGGCCAAAGCTTCAGGCATAGTCTCGGTTTCAATTATGGTACCCATTGGAGTTAATTGATATTTAACGCCACTTTCACGAATCATATTTATAAGTTTACTCACATATTGACTTACACTTTCACCTTTATCCATTGGAAACATGGCAAATTCTAATAGTACTGACATTAATTTATAGGTATTTAAATTCACTTACAAATGTAGTGAAATATGACCATACAGATTAAATTCTCATGGTACAATCTTTTTAAATTAATTTTTACATTTGTTATTTAAGAAGTTATACTTACAATTTATTTCCCAAGAAAATCTGAGTCATTTAGTGTTTTTAAAAATGAAATAAGATTTAACTTCTCTTGTTCAGAAAGTGGAATTCTATTGCCATTATCTTTAAAAACAGGGTCTAAATTGTCTGCATCTAAAACACCATTATCAAAATAATCTAAAACTTCTTTTAAAGTAGCAAATTGGCCAAAACTACCATAAGGCGCAGTATGCTCTATATTACGTAAGGTAGGAACACGAAAACTCATATAATCTTCTTCAACTCCAGTAACTCTTGCTCTTCCAGCTTCATCTATATTTGGGTTTATTGGAAATCCAATATTTCTAAAACTTTGATCCGTAAAAAGTTCGGTACTATGGCAAGTTGCACATTTTTCTTGAAAAATTTGATAACCTTGTGCTTCGGATTCTGTAAAAACCGCTCCTTCATTTCTTTTTACACTATCGTATTTACTATTGGCAGAAATGAGCATATATTCGTATTGAGCAATGCTATTATATATTCTGTCTGGTGTTATTGCTTCATCACCAAAAGCTTTGTTAAATAATTCAATATAATCCTTATCAGCTTCAATTTTACCAATAACTTCTAATATGGATGAATCCATTTCTTCGTGAGTTATAATAGGAACCAATGGTTGATTTTCTAATTGACGTTTATTACCATCCCAATTATATACTTGCATAAATGCCATATTTTGAATTGGAGGTACATTTCGTAGTCCTACTCTACCCTCAATTCCAATACCTATTGCATTGCTATCTGCAAATGCATTTTCTTGTTTATGACAACTAGAACAAGAAATGGTATTATCTGCACTTAATTTTTTATCAAAAAATAATTTTTCACCTAATTCAACTCCATATTTTGTAGGATAATTACTATACACCGAATTATTTAACTCTGGAAATCCTGCTGGAATATTAAGAACTAAGTCTGGATTATTATAAGAAATAATCTCATAGTCATTGTTGTTACACGATACTAACAACAGTAAAATAGCAATATTTCTTATAAATATTTTCATTAAAATAAATTTTATGAGATTGTTTAAAAGAGCCAACTATATTTTACAAACATAGTTGGCTCTAACTATTTAAATGTTAATTTTCTACATTTTCAATAGAAAACATTCCTGTTACATTAGTTGAACCATTACCACCAATATTATCTACAAATAACACCATATTATTTGCTGTATGAATACTCGGAGTTGCATTATCTACACCTAACTCAATTGTATTAGCTGCTCCACTTAACAACTTATCAAAATCTACTTCAATATTAATTTTAGGAGCATTACTACCAACTATTACATTTGTTGGTAAGTTTAATGTAATATCTCTATAAGCATCTACACCTGGTACATAAGTACTTTCATCTCCTTCAGTTCCTTCTACAGTACTACCAGAGTGAAAAGATAATTGATTGCTATCTTCACCATAAAATCCTTCAATTTTTGTAAAACGGTAGCCTGTACCCCACTCCCAGTGCATTTGAGTATCATTTGCACCTGCAGTTGCATAAAAGTTAGGAAAACTTACTTGATCTAAAGTATTTAATTCCGTTTTTACTCCTAAGCCAAATTTTATTTGTGTGTATTCTGTAGTTGGAATATTATTTAAAATATACTGTAATGTTTCTGGTTTAGAATGATCTACAACTGTTGCACCATTATCTAAATTGTTAACGTTATAAGGAATTTCAATTCCTTCAGCATTTATAAGTCTAATATTACTAATCACATATTTTAATTCAGAAAAATAATGTGTTTGTCCTGCTTCTGAAGTATTAACAGTTGCAGTTGTAGCATCGGTACCAAGCACTATAGTAGTACCTTTAAATGTGTTATTAAATTCTAACACTACATTGTTTGCTACGGGTATATCATCATCTTCACAGGCTATAAATGTAATTGATAAAATAGCTAATAAAATAAAGTTTTTTAAATTTTTCATTGTTTTCGATTTTTTATTATTGTTTGTTTAATTATTATTTTTAAAAATTTATTTTTAAAGACGTAAATACATTACGTCCCATTCTTGGTATATTTCCCCAATCGGCATAAGTGCTATAATACTCGTTAAATATATTCTCTGCACCCACCTGAAATACCGTTTTATAATCTTTAATATAAAAGGTGTAATCTGCAGAAATATTCCAATTTTTGTAAGAAAGAGTTTCATCTTCTCCATATTCAGGACTATAATTAGCCTGTGTAAAATCGCCATTTAACGACGTTAAAAACCCAAAATTACGATATGAAAAATGCAAGGATGTTTGATAACTTAAAGGACGAATAAATGGTAAGTTATTTTTATGATCATCTAAACCTCTTGCATAGGTTAAAGTTCCTTTCCAATGTAAATTATCCAGAAGATTATAACTAGCATCTAAAGAGAAATTAAATAGTGAAGCATTGTCTAACGAAGTATAGCCTTTTACTCCTACAGACTGATAATTCATAGGGCTTCCCAAGCTTAAAATTCTTCCTATAATATAATTTTTAATATAGAAATAGTTTACTTTGGCCTGTAGGCTTCCTTTTTCAATTTTAATACCAGCACTAGCATTTACTTCATAAGAAATTTCATTTTTTAAATCTGGATTCCCAATATAATCGTATCTATCAAAACTATTATAAATATAATAGCCATAACCTTCCGAAACAGAAGGTGCTCTATGTCCATAACCAGTTCCAATAGAAAAATTATATTTATTAATTTGTAGTGTATAACCCGCATGTAAACTTGGCAAAAGTCGTGTTTTTTCTTGAGGTGCTCCTGGATGAAAAATCCAGTTAAATTCCGCATACTTAGAGTAGTTGTAATTTAGACCTAAAGATCCCCCAAAATTAAATTGACTTATTTCTGAAATTTCCAACAAATTACTTGTTGAAAGTCCTGCATAACGCGTTGTAACCCAAGGCCAGCTATAAGCAAACATAGTACGTTCACTTCTGTCTTGTGGATACATTCTCATTTCTGCAATAGATAAATTATCATAAATATTCAACTGTATTTCTGAAGAAAAATCATTTTTTTTTAAGTTTATTTTTGACACTAGTCCATAAGTTGTACTCCACCCTGGCATATCCATATGCACTAAATTTTCAGGTCGTGTTGTATCGTCCATATAATGCTCTACAGCATTAAAATAAACTTTAGTATCCCAAACTTTTAGAGTTCCTTTATCAAAAAACTGCTTATATGCAACTGATGTTATTAGTGCTCTAGAAAGGGATAAATCCATTGGAAGTGCCGGAAAACCAACATCTTTTGCCTTATCAAAAATTGCATCTACTTTTAAAGAAGATAATTCGCTTGTTTTATAAGCAATACCGATAGAAGCATTTAATTTTTCGAACTGAGAATGTTTTATTTCATCATTATTTCCGTCTTTATAATTATTTGCTTTTCGGTGAGCTATACTTGCGTCCACTACCAACTTTTTATTTGAATAAGAAGCATTTGCAAGGTTAAAAAATTGATTATTATTAAACTCGAAGCCAGTCTGGTATGCACCTTTGTAATTTTCCTCAAATGTAAATGCGGTGCTTTTCCTTTTCAAATTGATGCTACCAGCAACTGTTGCTCCGTGTAAACTTCCTTCTTGCCCAGATTTTATATCTATTTCTGAAAGGTTATTACTTTCAACATATGACGTTACAGGATCCATTTTATCTGTACATGCACCAAAAATATGCATACCATCAATAGTTACTGTAGAGCGTTCTGTACTCATATTATTTAATAACGGTTCCCAAGCATAAGCACCACGTTTAATAAAACTTATATTGTTTGAAGATGCCAAAAACTCGTCTACAGTAACTGCCATTTTCATTTCAGTTTCTAGTTGCTTTTTTTTAGCTGCAATTATTACAACCTCATCTAAAGCTACACCTAAACTATCGCTCTTTTTTTGCATAGTTTGGGCGCTTACAATTGTTGTTATTAAGAGCAATGCTATAGTTATTATTCTCATAGTTTTAAAATAAAATATCTATATACAATTCTCCTTTTGCTCCTTCTATTCCTGGTGTAAAATCTGTTGAAACTTCAGTTCCTTTAATAATTTGTCCATTTTCATCTTGTAAAATAAAATTCAATGTCCAATTACCTGTCATTGTATAATTAACAACACCATAATATAAACCATCACTCTGTTGCGTTAAATCTTGATTATTAGGCGATGAATGATTTCCCATTGAAGGTTCTGGCATTCTTGGATCTAATAATAAGGTGTGATTTTGAACTATGGAATAAGAAAACTGAGAAGGATCTGGAAAAATACCCTCTTCATTTGTTGGTTGATTGTACTTATAAATACCAGCAACCAAATCGTTTTGAGAAACACTTGGGCTTTGTGGAGCAATTAAAGCTATAAAATACTGTTCGCCATCGTTGCCTGTAAACGCCGTCATATTTAGATTTAAATTAGTTTGTTCTTCAACAGTAATAATTTGTTGCAACGTCTGTGTTTCATTAGTTTCGGTAACATCTATAAATAATTGCCAATTTACCGTAGAATCACTTTCACTGGTAAATACAACATAACCTTCATAATAAGCTTCTGTTGAATTATATACCAAATTATAACTATGCGGACAAGAAACTTTGTTTCCATTAGCATCTGTCATAATTGGCAAAAAAGTTAACTCTAAACCTTCCAAATTTTCATTGGTTAATGTGTTATTAACTTTTAAATGAATTTTATTATAGCCTTTGTAAAAAACTCCATTTAAAGCTTCAATATTAATAGTATAATTACCACTACTAATAGAAGTTACCTCTTTAAATTCAATAAATTCGGTGGTTTCAATGTTTAATTCTGCCTCGTAATCTGTTTTATCTATAGTACAAGAAGTTACCATAATAAAAACTACAATTACAATAATTTGTAAACGTTTCATTAGTTATTGTTTAATTAAAAACTGTTGAAAATAAAGTAGTCTCAAATAAATTTATAAATGTATTTCAAAATGAAAAACACATAATTATTTAGAGAAATTACAAAGGTTAAAAACCAATTGTACTACTATTTAAAAGAGTAAAAAACTTGTACATCAAACTTAGAACATATCCTTTTTAATGAATTATAATAAAGATATATTATACTAACCCTATTTTAATTATACATAACTAAAAAAGGCATATTTATGATTAACTATACAAAAATTTGCTAGCTAAACACTACGGTATTTTGATTGTAAAATTTAGTACTTTATGAAAAAGTTAAACTAGTGGAGGATGAAAAACGAATCCCATATAATGAAATTTATAACTATTATTATATGCAATATTTAATTTTGATTTTTGTTCTTCTGAAATTAAGCAGTTATAACAAGCTATTTTTTCATAAAAATAAACTGAAGAATGCTCTGCAGAAGAAGAATGATTTTTTTTTGTATCATTTTCGGAATTGGAAGCTTTTACCAATTCTTTTTTTAAATGACACTTTCCGTTACATTGCATTTCAGGAACATCTTGATTTATACAAAGTTCATTCTTTATATAATCATAAAAAGCAGCATACTCCAATAGCGGAAGTATTGGTTTAAAAAATAAAAATAAAGCTAATATAAGTGCCGCTGTTTTCACGTGGCGAATATCAGATTTTTTTTAAAAAAATCCTAATGTATAATTATTTAAACCAACAATTATACTGATTTTTATCATATAGCTGTTTTTTATTTTTTACTCTTATTTTAAGTATCTATTTTTTAGTAAAAATTACTCTACAGTTATTGGTCTCCATACACCTCCATAAATTTCATCTTCAGTTCCAAAAGAATGGGTAGCCTTAATATTTTTAGTAGGTCCCGAAAGTGCTTCTACTTTAAATCCTGAAATAACTTCTCCATTAGAAAAATTACTATAAATTTCAAAAGGACATTCTTTATTAAATGTGTCTATTTGTCCTATTTTATAAATTACAGAATAAAAAGGACCTGCATCACTAATATCTTCGGAAGCTGCCGCCCAAATCCCTCCTTCATCATCTATATGAAGGTCTGTAACATCTCTTTTTTTATTGGTATTTGTCCAATTTCCAGGCGCTTGAACTTTAATACCTTGTAAGCCTAAATCACTAAAAACCAATGTATGAGTTTCTAAATTATAGATTCCCCATCTTACAATTCCATTCGGATTTGCTTCTGAACCTCCCCTTTCGGCTAACATTAATATTCTCTCAGATTTATTGTATGGTAAACAGGCCATTGCTTCATATTGATCACCTACAAAATCTAAGTTATTTATAGTTATTAAAGGCAATTTTGTTATTCCTAAAACTGTAGCTGTTAAATTAGAAGTATTCACTTTAATATGAAATATTCTACCAATTTCTCCTTTCCAATTTCCAGATTCTGCAATAAAATATTCATCTATTTTTCCTGGAATTTTACAAATACTCTCTAAATCACTTGCTATTCCTTCAGTGCCCCATTCAGAAATATTTATTGGAAAAACTTGAGTTCCTTCTTCAGTAATTTTTAATATAGCCAATCGGGGTCCTTCTTTATAACTCTTTATATCGTAAACTACTAAATAAGATGTATCATCTAGTTTTTCCATTCCACTTGAGCCACCACTTAATTTTAATGATTGAATTTCTTGACCATTATTTGGGACGATGGTTTTAGCAGTATTACAAGAAATGATTTGCAGTAAAATAATAAGCGTAAATAAAAAATAATTAATTTTAAAAGATTTCATAATGCATTATTTTAAATTGAGTTACTTATTATTTTTAAACTTTTACAAACTATAAATATAATAAAAAATTAAAACTTAATTTTTACAACTAACTAAATAAGAGAAAGTTATTTATGGTAAATATTTTTTGTCGAAGTTAGGTTTACGTTTTTCTAAAAAAGCATCTCTTCCTTCTTTTGCTTCTTCAGTCATATACGCTAAACGCGTTGCTTCACCTGCAAATACTTGTTGACCAACCATTCCATCATCAGTTAAATTCATAGCAAATTTCAACATTTTAATAGAAGTTGGCGATTTTTCTAAAATTTCTTGTGCCCATTCAAAAGCAGTTTCTTCCAATTTTTCATGAGGAATTACTGCATTAACCATTCCCATTTCATAAGCTTCTTGTGCAGAATAATTTCTTCCTAAGAAAAATATTTCACGTGCCTTTTTTTGTCCCACCATTTTAGCTAAATATGCCGAACCATAACCACCATCAAAACTAGTTACATCGGCATCGGTTTGTTTAAAAATGGCGTGTTCTTTACTTGCTAAAGTTAAATCGCAAACTACGTGTAAACTATGTCCGCCACCAACAGCCCAACCTGGCACTACAGCAATTACAACTTTAGGCATAAAACGGATTAAACGTTGTACATCTAAAATATTTAATCTGTGATAATTATCTTCTCCCACATATCCTTGATGCCCACGTGCACGTTGGTCTCCTCCACTACAAAAACTAAAAACACCATCTTTTGTACTTGGTCCTTCAGCACTTAAAAGCACAACTCCTATATTTAAATCTTCTTGCGCATCATGAAAAGCTTCGAGCAACTCACTAGTTGTTTTTGGTCTAAATGCATTTCTAACATTCGGTCTATTAAATGCTATACGGGCTACTCCTCCGCTTTTTTTATAGGTTATATCTTCAAATTCTTTAACGGTTTTCCATTTTATATTACTCATAACTATCAATTTTAGAAAGGTAAAAATAATTTATTTTATGTTTTTTGTACTACTAAAATAAAAGTTTATTTAATACCAGCTTGTTGGAAACTAAAAAAGAAAAATAAAACCGTAAATTTGCAGCAATACTTACGACCAAACTAAAGTATTAATATGTATTCTCATGAAAATTCTTCCTTATAATATAAATAAATCCGAACTACCTATTAAACTAAAGGTTAGTTTTGTTGCCGTGTTTGAATATTTAGAGAAACTTGCACAAGATAAAAATAGTTATTTACAACATATAGCAATTAATTTATTAGAGGAATTTAAACAATTTCCAGAATTAAGAGACGGGTTTGAAGACCTGAGTTATTTAAATAAATACAATAAAGAAATTGATAAATTATTATCTTTTTTATTTCCAGAATTATTACAAAATAATGAAATAAAAGCTGCTACAATTCCTTTTGAATTTACAACTTTTAAACTCTCTAAAAGGTTTGAACAAATTATTGAAGATGCAGGTGAAGATTTTGAATTTAAACTTCGAAATTTTGATGAACTTAACATTTACATTTTAAGTTGTTCCTTTATTTTATCTAGTTATTATAATGTTAATGTTGATTTTAGGAGACCGTTCTTTTTTGATATACCAAATATAAAAACAGGTATTACCAAACATTATAGAACACTTATTAATGGCGATTTTTTTAAAGTTGAACCCTTAGCTTCTGCTCCAATAATAACAGATGAAGATGTAAAATTATTATTAGATAATTTTGATAACATAGATATTTGGAAAGAAAAATTTCCTCCTAACAGTTACCAATTTACTGGATTTGGTATTATGAACTTGTTTGATGTTACACAAGATCAGTCTTTAGCTAATTTAACCGAAAACTTAATTAGAAATAAAAAAGATGAAAATAGTTTTGATAAAATAGAAAAAAGTATTGCCAAACTATTTGGTTCTAGCGATATTCTCTTTGGTTTTTCTACCTACCATTTTAATAAAACGAATACAACTTTTAAAAACCATAAAATACAAAAAAGCTTTCTACTAAATGAAGAAGTAGACTTTGATTTTGACGGCTATTTTTGTGAAAACATTATCACAACAGTTTTTAAAGACCATGAACTTATTGCAATTTCAGATATAGAAGCTTATGCTAAAGCAACACACTACAATGGTCTCTATAAAGCATTAGATAAACAAAACATACAAAGTATTATTCTAGTTCCTTTAAAATTAAAAGAAGATTTATTTGGAATTATGGAAATAGTATCAAAAAATAAATTTGAATTAAATTCAATAAATGCCTATAAGTTAAAAGATGTTATTCCAGTTTTTAAAATAGCTGTAAAAAGAATAATGGAAGAAATTGAAAATAAATTAGAATCCATAATTCAAGAAAATTACACCTCCTTACATCCAACTGTAAAGTGGAAATTTTACGAACAAGCTGAAACGCTATTTTTTACAGAAAATAATACAGAAAAAATTCCTTATAATTTAAAAAGTATAGTGTTTGAAAATGTTATTCCACTATATGGACAAACAGATATTAAAGGTTCATCTATAGCTCGTAATTATGCCATTCAAAAAGATTTAAGCAAACAATTAAAATTAGCAAGAAATATAATTGAAAAAACAAATTCAAAATATAAACTTCCTATTTATAAAGATTTATTATATAGAATAGACACTTGTTTAAAAGATATTAAAGATGGTTTAAATTCTGGTGATGAAGTTATGGTTACCGACTTTTTAAATAAAGATATTTATCCAGTTTTTAATCATTTAAAAACCATTGACAACGATCTAAATCAAGATATAGAATTATATATGAGTCATTTAGATGATAAACTTCAAGTTGTTTATGAAAAAAGAAAAGATTACGAAGAAAGTGTTACTTTACTAAATGAAGAATTATCTAAATATATTGATTTAAAACAAGTTGAAGCTCAAAAAATGTTCCCTCATTACTTTGAACGTTATAAAACTGATGGAATTGACCATAATATGTATATTGGAAAATCTTTAGTTAATGATCGTACCTATAATAAATTATACTTATACAACTTACGATTATGGCAATTACAAATGTTGTGTGAATCGGAAAATTTAGCAAATAAATTAAAAACCAAATTAAAACATCCTTTAGAAGTAGCTTCTTTAATACTAGTACACAGTACTCCTTTAGCTATAAGGTTTAGAATGGATGAAAAACGTTTTGATGTTGATGGAGCTTACAATATTAGATATGAAATAATTAAAAAACGTATTGATAAAGCACTGATAAAAAACACAAATGAGCGATTAACACAACCTGGTAAAATAGCAATTGTTTACAGCCAAAACAACGATGCTAAAGAATATTTAAAGTATATAAAATACTTACAAGACAAAAACTATTTTTTAAACCCTATAGAAAAATTAGATATAGAAGATCTACAAGGCATTACAGGTTTAAAAGCACTTCGTGTAACAATTAATTTTAATAAATCTGAAGAAAACAATATTACTTTTGAAGAAATTATGCGAGAAATTTCACCTAATTAATAGGTGAAATACATTAATCAATCCCTTGTAATTTCATCATTTCAAAAGCAATTACAAACGCAATTACAGAAATAACTACTCCAATCATAAATATAGTATAGGCTATGCGTAATAGCCTATATTTTTTATCTAAAACTTTACCTAAAAAATACAAATCTTTCATCAAAGATTTATACAAATAATCCCTATCATTCATCATTTCAGTCATACCCTCTTGAAAATCTTCTAATTCCATTTTGTGAAAATTTCCAAAAAATAACAAGTTTACTTTTTTATTCTTAACATCTTCTTTAGTAAATGTCCCTGACGTAATTTTAGGTCTGGTAGATAAAACTGAATAAATCATTGTAACTACCGTAATAAACAAGAAAAATATTGTTGGATAAATTAAATAATAATTACTAGCCTTATCTAACTTTGGAAATAAATTTGACAAGGCAATAGATAAAATAATAGCACTTACAGATAATAATATGTTTGCTTTTGTATCTGCAATATCACTTAATTTTATATGATTTTTAAGTGTAACACGATACATAGTTTCTATACCACGCTCAGGTCTTTCTGCTTTTTCTTTTTTACGCTTTAATTCAGCTTTTTTTACTTTATGTTTTGCTTTAAACTCCTCTTCTTTAATAATGGTTTTTCGTAAATCTTTCTGAACTTTTAACCAGTTTTTAGTTTTTTGATCGTTTAAAGTTGCAAATGCGTAATTGGTATAAAATCGATGTGATTTTAAAAATTTTTCATTTTTAGTTAAAAATTCAATATCTGTTAAATATTTATTGCATAATTGTTCCCATTCGGAACGTAATAAATTAGATTTTTCATTAAAATAATCAGCTCCTAAATGGTATAAATCTGCATCACAAATAATTTCTTCAATTAGGTTTTTAGGCTTTTCATTAATTTTAGTTACCTCAATTAAAGCATTAACTTTAGCAATTTTTACTTCAGAAAACCCTTTTTCAAGTAAATATTTTTTTGTAATTTCTTTACTCCTCTCTTCATGATTTTCAACTCCATAAATAAAACCAGTGTCATGAAACCAAGCAGCAAGCAACAAAATTTCTAAATCTGCTTCAGTTAAATTTTCAGCAACACCAATTTCGTAAGCGTGCTTTGCAACTTCTAAAGAATGTTCATAATTATGATATATAACTTCTGGAGAAAGTTCGTTTTTCAGTAAATTGAAAATATAAACCGAAACTTCTTTAAAAAAATCATTTTCTAACATTGTAAAAAAATATAATGAATATCAAAAGTACATAATTTTATGTACATTTAAATTTTTAAAACATTTTGTAAATGAATAGATTTTCAGTTTTTAAATTTCACCTCTTATTTTACATCTTTTTATTTACAAGTTGTGCTACTTACAATGCTCAATATAAAGACTCTGGGTTAAATTGGAATGAAAATATTATTGATGAAAATTATGAAATCGATCATACATTTTATTTAATTGGAGATGCTGGAAATGCAAAAGAAGGTAAAAGTTTAAATCATTTTAAATTATTAAAACAAGAGCTTTCACAAGCTGATAAAAATACTACTGCACTTTTTTTAGGAGATAACTTATATGAAAAAGGTATGCCTAAAAAAGAGCACAGCTCTAGAAAACTTTCTGAACATAGATTAGATGCTCAAATTGAATTAGTTGAAAACTTTAAGGGTCAAACAATATTTATTCCAGGAAATCATGAATATTATAGCGATGGTATAAAAGGTTTAAAACGCGAAGAAGATTACATAGTTAAACATTTAAATAAAA
The DNA here is from genome assembly GCF_022429645.1 of Lutibacter sp. A80. Lineage (GTDB taxonomy): Bacteria > Bacteroidota > Bacteroidia > Flavobacteriales > Flavobacteriaceae > Lutibacter. The sequence continues at coordinate 504,402 of NZ_CP092480.1, read as the reverse complement.
ATTCTTTTTTTCCAAAAAATGGATGCCCTATCAAAAAAATTGATGTGTCAAATGAAATTGTACTTATAATTATTGACTCGCAATGGCACCTAGAAAACTGGGATAAAAACCCAACGATGAATGATGAGTGTGATATTAAAAATAAAGAACAATTTTTTGATGAATTTGAAAGTTTAATTAAAAAAAATGAAGGCAAAACTACAGTTGTTGCAGTACATCATCCTCTTTTTAGTAATGGTTCTCACGGCGGACAGTTTTCTTTAAAATCTCAATTATACCCCGTAAATAATAAAATTCCGTTACCCGTTCTTGGTACAATAGCAAACTTATTAAGAAAAACCAGTGGAATTTCTGTTCAAGACATGAATAACAAGTTATATTTAGAATTTAAAAATCGTATTGTTACGCTTTCACAAAAATCAGATAAAATTATTGTTGTTTCTGGTCATGAACATAATTTACAATACATTTTTAAAGATAATATTCCTCAAATTGTTAGTGGAGCAGGTTCTAAAACAAGTGCTGTTAGAGCCATAAATGGAAGTAAATTTGCATACGGTAAATTAGGTTATGCAAAAGTAAGTGTGTATAAAAATGGTGCTTCTACAGTTAAATACTATACTGAAGAAAACAATACAAAAAAACTTTTATTTCAAACAGAAATTTATCCTCCAAATACAGATAAAATTACCTATAATTATTCAAAAGATTTTCCTAAAACTGTTACTAGTTCTATTTATAATAAAGATGAAGTAACTAAAGGAAAATTATTTTTAGGATTATGGGGAGATCATTATAGAAAATATTATGGTGAAAAAGTAGCAGCTCCAACAGTTTTATTAGATACGCTTTTTGGTGGTTTAACTCCTGTTAGATCTGGTGGAGGACATCAGTCTAAGTCTTTGCGTTTAGAAGATAAAAAAGGTAGAGAGTTTGTTATGAGAGCATTAAAAAAAAGTGCTACACAATACATACAAGCTGTAGCTTTTAAAAATCAATATATTGAAGGACAATACAACAATACTTACACAGAAAGCTTATTATTAGACATTTACACAACTGCACATCCGTACGCTCCTTTTACTGTTGGAAAACTAGCTGATGCTATAGACATCTATCATACAAATCCAACTTTGTACTATATTCCAAAACAAAATGCGTTAAAACATTTTAATAAAGATTATGGAAACGAATTATATATGATAGAAGAACGTGCTGGAGACAACCATGGTAATTTAAAAAGTTTTGGTTTTTCTAATGAATTAATAAGTACAAGCGATTTGTTAAAAAAACTCCGTAAATCTGATGATTATAGCGTTGATGAAAACACTTATATTAGAGCTAGATTATTTGATATGCTAATTGGAGATTGGGATAGACACCAAGATCAATGGCGTTGGACAGAATTTAAAAATGGTAAAAAAACCGTATTTAAACCTGTACCTCGAGACAGAGATCAAGTATTTTCTAAAAATGATGGTTTTATTTTAGGATTTCTTACACGTGCTATACCCGCATTAAAAGCAATGCAAGTATACGATGAAGATATAAGAAGTGTTAAATGGTTTAACTCTTCACCCTACCCTTTAGATATGGCACTTATTAATCAGTCTAATTATTCTAATTGGGAAGAACAAGTTAATTTTATTCAAAAAAATATAACAAGTGAAATTATAGATGAAGCTTTTAAAAACTTTCCAAAAGAAGTACATGATGTTACTGTTGAAGATATTAAAACTAAGCTAATTGGTCGTTTAAAAAACTTACCCAAAATTGCAAAGCAATATTATAAGCATACATCTAAATATGCTGTTATAAAAGGAACTGATAAAGATAATTGGTTTGATATTGAGCGTTTAGAAAATGGAAGTACTTCCGTAAAAGCTTACAATATTAAAAATGGTAAAAAAGGAAGTAAATTTTTTAATAAAATATATTTAAAAGAAGAAACATCAGAAATTTGGGTATATGGTTTAGATGATAAAGATGTATTTAATATTATTGGCACAAAAAAGAATGTAATACCATTAAGAATAATTGGTGGACAAAATAATGATGAATATATAATTGAAAACGGTAAAAAAGTCACCATTTATGATTTTAAATCAAAAAAAAATACAATCATAAAAAACAATGGTACATTTAAATTTTTAGATAATTACAAAACAAATACCTACAATTATAAAAAAATAAAATACAACCAAAATCAAATAATTCCATCTATTGGTTCCAATCCAGATGACGGTATAAAAATTGGTATTAACAATGTATTTACTACATATGGATTTGAAAGAAATCCATTTACACAACAACATACTTTAAACGCAAATTACTACTTTGCTACTAATGGATTTGAAATTTCTTATAAAGGAGAATTTGCCAATGTTTTTAACAAATGGAATTTTTTAGTTGAATCATTATTTACAAGTCCAAACTACAGTATTAACCATTATGGGTTTGGAAATGAAACAACAAATTACGAAGATGATTTTGGAGAAAATTACCATAGAGTTCGCTTAAGTACTTATGCAATTAATCCGTCTTTAAAATGGGAAAGTCGTTTAGGTGCTATTTTTAAAATTGGAGCAACCATAGAAAGTAAAGAAGTTGAAGCCTCAACAAATAGATTTATTAGCACACTCAATTATACTTTAGAAGAAAGAAAAACCTATGCAGGCTTTAAAACATCTTATGTTTATGAAAATTTTGATCATAAAGTTTTTCCAACATTAGGAATGAACTTTTCATTAAATGCCGGTTGGAAAACTAATTTAGATAACAAAAACGAAAACCATACATATATTTCACCTGCATTTGGAATAAATTACAAATTATCATCTAATGGAAAAATAGTTTTTGCAACAAAACTTAAAGGAAATATAATAATTGGCGACAATTTTGAGTTTTATGATGCAGCAAGTATTGGTGGTTTAGATGGATTACGTGGTTATAGAAATCAACGTTTTACAGGAAATAGATCTTTCTATCAAAATAATGATATTCGCTTTAATTTACGAAAAGTAAAAACAGAAATTGTACCTTTACAATTAGGCCTATTTACTGGATTTGATTATGGCCGTGTTTGGCTAGATAATGAAAATTCAAACAATTGGAAAACATCTTACGGAGGTGGTTTTTGGCTTGTAGGTGCAGATTTAATTAATTTAAATATTTCTGTTTTTAATTCTAAAGACGGTGCTTATTTTAATTTTGGACTCGGTTTCGGATTCTAATAAAAAAACAATTATGAAAAAACTCCTTTTATCAATTCTATTATTAAGTATTTCAACTTTTTTGTTTTCGCAAACAATTCAAACTAAAAAATTTAATTCAGAAATTCTTCAAAACGAACGGTATTTAAAAATATATGTTCCACCTAGTTATACTTCAGAAACTTCTAAACACTATCCACTTACTATAGTTTTTGATGCGGAATATTTATTTGATATGTATGTTGGAAATTCCATATTATTTGCAACTAAAGATAAAGCTCCAGAACAAATTATTGTAGGTATTAACCAAAATTACAATGGAGAACGTTATGAAGATTGCGCCTATCAAAAAGAAAATAGCTTACCGACAAGACAAGGAGAAACTTTTTATCAGTTTGTTAAAATAGAATTGATGAATTACTTAGAAGAAAATTATAGAATATCGCCTTTTAAAACTGTAGTTGGTAATACATTAACAGCTAATTTTATCAATTATTTTTTAATAGAACAATACCCTACTTTTAATGCTTATATTAATATAAGTCCTTATTATGCTTTAGACATGCCTGTTTTACTTCATCAAAAAGCATCAAATTTAAAAGGAGAAAACATCTATTATTACCTTTCAAATAATAAAAATAATTCTATAGAAAGAGCACAAACAATTAAAGATACAGACACTATTTTAAAAGATATAAATAATGCTAAATTTAAATATAAATACGATGCTTTTAAAAATAGTTCTAGAACTTCTGCAATTGGACAATCAGTTCCAAGCGCTTTAGCTTTTATTTTTGAAATGTATTCTACTATCTCCGATGAAGAATTTGAAAATAACATTAAAAATATGTCGCCACCCGATGCAATTGCATACTTAGAAAACAAATATGTAGAAATTGAGTACTTATTTGGAAGCGACCTTAAAATTAGAGAAAAAGATATTTTTGCAATAGAAAGTATTATTTTAGATAAAGAAAATGGTGATTATTTAAAAAATTTCGGAGAAATGATTAGTAAATTATATAATGAATCTCCTATTGGAGATTATTATATTGGACGTTATTACGAAACAGGAAAAAATTATAGACTCGCTTTAAGATATTACAAAAGCGGCTATATGAAACTGCCGGAAGGAGACCCAAATTCTGATGGATATTATGAAAATATTGAACGTGTACTACAAAAAAGAGATGGTACCTATACCGAATAAAACCTTAATAATTAAACAATGAAAAAAACATTTTTTACCCTATTTTTATTATTTACAACTACATTATTTTACGCACAAGAAGATAACGTAATAAATGTACAATTACCTACCGAACAAAAATATGAATTTACTCCTGTTATTGATATTGAAGCCTCTGCTGTAAAAAGTCAAGGAAATACAGGTACCTGCTGGAGTTATGCCTCTTCTTCTTTTTTAGAATCTGAAATCTATAAAAACACTGGCGAAATGATCGATATTTCTGAAATGTACAATGTTAGACATACGTATCCTAAAAAAGCTTGGAATTATGTAATGAGACAAGGTAAAATTCAATTTAGCGAAGGTGGTTTAGCTCATGATGTTTTTAATTCTGTTGCTACCTATGGTTTAGTTCCTGAAAGTGCCTATTCCGGATTGAAAAATGGTAAAACAAAACACGACCATTCTAAAATTGTTCCTGAATTAAAAGTAGTTTTAGATGCCTATATTAAAAATGATAAAAAATCTGAATATCCAAGTTGGACAACCTCTGTAGATTCTATTTTAGATCTTCATTTAGGTAAAGTACCAACTACATTTTTTTATGATGGAATAATGTACGACCCTCTTACTTTTCTTAAAAAAACAAAAATTCAAGCATCAGACTATATTACATTAACATCTTTTAAACATCAACCATACAATACTAGCTTTGTATTAAATATTCCTGATAATTTTTCAAACGGACTTTTTTACAATATAACTTTAGATGCATTGGTACATGAAACTGACAATGCTTTAAAACAAGGTTATACAATTGCATTAGATTGTGATGTTTCAGAAAAAACATTTTCTGCTAAATATGGAGTAGCTATACTTCCTAAAAACATAGAAGATCAAGAAAAATGTTTAACTTATGTTGTTGAAGAAAATACTGTTTCACCTGAATTGAGACAACAAGAATTTGAAAATTATAATACTACAGACGACCATTTAATGCACATTGTTGGAATGGTTAAAGATCAAAACGGAAACGAGTATTACAAAGTAAAAAACTCTTGGGGTGCTAAGGTAGGTAAAATAGGAAATAATGGATATATCTATATGAGTAAAGCTTTTTTTAGACTTAAAACTATCTCTATTTTAGTTAATAAAAGTGCGCTGAGTAATAATTTAAAAAATGATCTAAAAATATAACTTTCTTATAATTAGCTAAAAAAACTCAGGATTATATACAATCCTGAGTTTTTTTTTACTTACATACTTAGTAAGTTAATCCTTATTATACTTTTTAGAAAACTTTTCTAGTTCCTATTTATACAAACTTGATTCCTTCATCTGAAAGAACAATTAATTTTTGACGAAATAAACCACCAATAGCACTTTTAAACGCTTTTTTACTCATACCTAATTGATACTTTATTTCTTTTGGATCGCTTTTATCATGCAATGGTAAAAAACCATCATTTTGTCTTAATGCATTTAATATTGTTATTTCATTTTTAACAATAGTATGTTTAAAACCGACTGCTTGTAAACTAACATCTAATTTTCCATCATCACGAATTTTCTTTATATAACCAACTAACCGTTCTCCTTCTTCAATTTTTTGGTAAAGTTCATTTTTATAAAGCATTCCTTCAAATTCTTCATTTACTAAAACCGTAAATCCTATTGCTATATTTCTAACAACAATTAAATCTACTTTATCTCCTACTTTTAAATCCATAATTTTTTTATTTTAAATTGTTGAAATATGCTTTTAATATTAAATCGTTTTGTTCATTTGGTGTAAAAATTTCTAATAACTTAGGTGTATCAGAATCATTATAAAATTCTTTAAGCCCAGTTTTTAATTCAGTTTCATTTTCAGCTACAACATACTCAAAATTATACATTTTACATAAATGTTTAGCTGTTAAATTGTGTGGTGTTTCAAAATAATCCAAGGCATTTGATTGCTTTGGACCTGGAATAAACCTAAAAATTCCACCACCAGAATTATTAACTAAAATAATTCTAAAATTTTTGGGAATATACGTATTCCAAAGCGCATTACTATCATAAAAAAAACTAATATCACCCGTAATAAAAACAGTATTTTGTTCAACAACAGTGGCTGCTCCAATAGCTGTACTTGTGCTTCCATCTATACCACTGGTTCCTCTATTACAAAAAACTTGAAGCGAACTATCAATATCAAATAATTGTGTATACCGTATTATTGAGCTATTACTAATTTGTAATTGCGAATTGTTTGGTATAGATTTTAAAATGATATCGATAACTTTAAAATCTGAATACTGACAAGTTTCAGTAAATTTTTGATGCTTTTTTAAACGTTTTGCTTTTTTATGCAACCAAAACTCTTGATAATCACTTTCAACTGGTTTTGTTAAAAAGAAAAATTGACTAAAAAATAATTCTGGTGTAATTTTAAAATGGTGATTTAAAGAAAAATAAGTATCAAATGCTCTTTTACTATCTACGTGCCAATGGTATTTCGGTTTAAATTTTCTAAGATGTTGTTTTATCTTTTTTGAAACAATTAATCCTCCTAAACTTAATAAAATATCTGGTTGAAAATGTGATAATTCATCATCTTCTAAAGGAAAAATTAGCTTATCAATACTATTTATAAATTTAGTATTTGAAACATTTGCTGTGTTTTCAATCAATACTAATACCGATGGATCTTTGGTTAAATGTTCCAATTGAATTTGTAATAATTCACTCGGATAATTAGAACCTACCAGTACTATTTTTCGTTTTGAAGTGTTCCAAATTGTAGCAAATTCTTCTAAAAAATCTACATTTAACGGAATCTCTTCAAAATTATTAATTATTGGGTCAAAATGTTTTAAAGTATCAGTAGTTTCATACAAAGGCTCATCAAAAGGAACATTAATATGAACTGGACCTTTTTGAAGGTATGAAATTTTAAAAATTTCATTTAACATTTCCTGAATAGAACCATTATGATTTAACGTTTCATTTAAACTTAAAGATTCTAAAACATGATTTTCAAACACATATTCTTGTCTAATTGTTTGACCATCACCAATATCTATTAAATGCGCTGGTCTATCTGCCGAAATTACAACCAATGGTATATTGCTATAATAAGCTTCAGCAATTGCAGGATAATAATTTAAAAGAGCTGAACCAGATGTACATACAATAGCTACCGGTTTTTGCAACTGTTGTGCTTTACCTAATGCAAAAAATGCCGCACAGCGCTCATCTACAACACTATACGTTTTAATTTCTAAAGAATTTGTAAAACCTATTGTTAAAGGAGCATTTCTAGATCCTGGAGATATTACAACGTGTTCAATTCCATTAGCAATACAAGATGCTATTACAATTTGAGCCAATTCGTTTTTAGGAAATTGTGGCATTTATTTTTCTATTTTTAAAATGCAAAGGTACATAAAGAAATTGTGAATATTTATGAAATAAAACAAGATACATACTAGAATTAGTATTAAAAATTATACTAATTAGTACATTAACTTTAGCAGCAACTAATTTATAAAACTTGTTTCATTATTTCTGCTTTTGCAACAGTTTCTTCCCATTCATTATTAGCTATACTTTTATCTGTTATTCCTCCCCCAATAAACAGTGTAACTTTACTAGCAGCAACTTGCATACATCTTAAATTAACATATAAATTAGTAGCATTATTAATATTTAATTCTCCTAAATATCCTGAGTAAAAGGATCTATTATAATTTTCATTTTTCAAAATAAAATCTGTTGCTACATTTTTTGGAATTCCACAAATTGCAGGAGTTGGATGTAAAGAATGGATTAAATCACCTAATAAATTTGATGATTTTAATTTTGCTATAATATCTGTTTGTAAATGCACTAAACTCCCTGCTTTTGTTGTATACGGTCCTTTTTTTTGAATTTCAGAAATTTTGTCTCCAATATTTTCTAAAATATAATCTGTTACGTATTGTTGCTCTAGCAACTCTTTCTCTTGCCAAGTTACTTGTAAGCTGCCATTAAACTTTTGAGTTCCTGCCAAGGCCATGGTTGTTAAATTCAACTGTTTATCAACACTTATTAAACGTTCTGGTGTTGCTCCCATCCATAAACCAACTTTTGGATGAAACCATAAATAAACAAAAGCATTTTTATAATTATTTAACATCCTTTTAAGCACATCAAACACAACTACTTTATTAATTAAGATAGTCTCTTTTCTAGACAAAACAATTTTTTTAGCGCTATCATTATTTATAAAATCAATTGTGTTTTGTACAATTGTTTTATAATTATTTTTTACCGTTTCATCAGTTACATTTTTAAATTTTAAATCAGATTTATTGACTTGAAAATCATTATCAATAGTTGAAGTAATTAGATTGCAGATATTTAAAGGAAATATAATTTTAGCCTCCGTTTTATTAAAAGGTGAAAAAATAAAACCAGATGCTTCAAAAGATTTTAAAGTGTGAAGATCTGATGAGTTTTGATACAAACCAGAAATTTTTGTTGCATTTGGTTTTCTATAAACTACAAAAGGTTTATTTGAAGTATAAATATCTTCAAATTCCTTAAAAAACACATTAATATTAGTTACTAAATCCATTAATTTAATTGTTGTAATAAACTATTTTTAATTTCGTTAAAATGTGACCAAACTAAGCCATGTCCAGCTCCATCTAAAGTTAACAACTCAAATTGAGCTGCTACTAAATTCTCTTTTAACATTAAAGAATTCTCATAAGGAACAATCCAATCTTTATTTCCATGAATACTCAAAACTTTTGAAGGGTTTTCTTTCCAATTAGCTTCAAAATTAAGTAAATCTATTCTATGTGATAATTTCTCTTTAGAAGCAGCTTTCCAAATATCTGGCAATAACCAATTTGTTAATTTCCATTTATAAAAATTTAAAGCCCAAGGCATTGGTTCGGGCTTAGCATAAACTGCTGGAGCCAATAATATTATTTTTTTATACTTTTTTTTTGAAGCCAACACAATTGGACCGCCATAAGAATAACCTACTAAAATAGTTTTTGAACTCTTTAAATTTTTAGTTAAATCTTCTAACATATCCAATTCAAATGCAATAGATTCTTGAACATTACCTAATGAATTTTCTCCATAACCAATTCTATCATAAGAAATTAAATTAGCATTTGAGTTAATATCAATATCGAACATATAATTTTTAAAATCTAAGCACGAACCGATGGAACCATGTACATAAACAACTGTTGTTTTAGATGTATCTATCTCTTTTTGTGTACTTAAAACCCGATAATTAAAGTCTTTAAAAGATGCATTTTCTATAAAAACAGGTGTATTATTTTTAGAGAATTCTTCTCTAATTTCTTTATCAGATTTAGGAGTAGAAAAATAGTGTATAACCACAATTAAAACTGTAAAAAGTAAAAAGAAAACAATACAACATATTTTTGCAATTTTTTTAAACCTTATTTGCATACATTATCTTTTGGGTAAAATATAATTGGTTATTTTACAAATAGAAATTAAACGTCCTCGATCATCTTCTACTTTAATTTCAACCAAATGTATTGTTTTTCCTTTATGAATAATTTTAGCTGTAGCAGTTACAAATCCACTTTTAACACTTCTTAAATGATTCGCAGAAAACTCAATACCACGTACCGAATATTTTTCTCTATCTATAGCTAATATAGACGTTGGACTGCCAACACTTTCTGCCAAAGCCATAGTTGCACCGCCATTTAAAATTCCATCTGGTTGATGTACTCTAGAGTCTACAGGCATTGTAGCCACTAAATAATCTTCACCAACATCCGTATATTTTATATTTAGAGTTTCATTTAATGTGTTTTCACACATTTTATTTAATGTTTCTAACACTTCTTTTTTAGTATTCATAATTAAAAGTTAATTTGTAAAAATAAGAATTTAAACTATTAATAGTACCTTTGTACTTTAAATATATAGTATAAAATGGCATATAAAATTAGAGTAATATTAGATGTAGAGCAAGATGTTTTTAGAGATATTATTGTAAATGAGACAATTAATTTAGAAGAATTACACTTTATAATAGCTAAATCATTCGGATTTAAAGGTCAAGAAATGGCTTCTTTTTATTTAACTGAGGCTACTTGGGAGCAAGGTGAAGAAATTCCTTTATTTGATATGTCTGAAGATGAGAACTCGTTTTCTATGCCCAATTGTATCACTTCAATGGTACTAAAAAAAGAAGGAGATAAACTTATTTATATTTACGATTTCTTCTCTATGTGGACTTTCTTTATAGAATTAACAGAAATTATTAATGATATTGATAAGGAATTACCTCTAATTGCACTTTCGTTTGGAAACACTCCAGATAATGCTCCTGAAAAAGAATTTATTGGAGAAGATGCTGATACCGATAATTTTGATGCCTTTGATGACGAAAATAATTTTGAGGATTTAGATAATATTGATTTTGATAATTATTAAGATTTCGCTATTAAATCAATTGTTTTTGTTTTTCTTTTTTTAACTATTTTAAACACCTTTAATTGCTTTTGATAAAATGTAATACGTATTCCAAAAAGCAAGAAAAAACCTCCAATTATCATCTGTAATGATATTTGTTCGTCTAAAAATAACCAAGCTAAAAATGTAGCTAACACTGCTTGTCCCAATAAACTTACAGATACTCTTGTTGCTCTCATATGTTTTGTAGCGTAACTTATAAGTAACCAAGCTGTTAATTGGCAAACCAATCCTTGTATTACCAAAACAACCCAAGCTAAATCGCTAAATCCATAAAATGAAGCTCCTATAAAATAACTAATTACACCTAAAGAAACGGCTGAAGATACCACACTTATGGTCATAAAACTTATAACATCGGCTTCATTCAAAATATTTTTGCTAGTTAACATATAAACAGCATATAACATACCAGATAAAATTCCAAAACAAAACGCTAAGTCAAAATTTAAATCTAAAAATGTTGTAAAACCAACTAAAAGCACCATTCCAAAAATAGCTATTACTGTTCCAATCCAAAAATTTTTAGTTGGTTTGTCTTTTAAAAAAAGGAAAGCACCAATTCCAACCCACACTGGTGATAAATTTGTTAAAAGTGTAGCTTCTGTTGCTGTAGATTCTTGTATGGCAATATTCCAAACAGCTACATCTGCGCCAAATAAAGTACCACAAATTATAGAAAGTAATATGTTTTTTCTTGTGGGTAAATGGAATTTATTAGTAATTAAAACATACGGAAGAATAACAACAGATGCTATTGCCATTCTGTAAAAGGCAGATATTAAGCCTGGTGTTAAATTTAATTTTACTAAAACTGGAAAAATTGAAATACACAATATCCCAACTACTAATGCTATTCGCGCCTTTGCCATTTGTTAAATTTTGATGGCGAAAATAGCTTAGTTAATCATTTTAAAATGAGCTTATTTAAGCTAAAAATTGTTAAATATTACCATGTTTTATTAAACTAATTTGTATAAGTTAAATAAGCAGGCTATCTAATAATATAAGTATTCACATTTTCATAATTTCTAGTAACAAAATTAAAAGCAACTCTTAAAATTTCACCCATAGTTTTACATTTTTTAAAATGCTTATCTAACGTGTAATCATATAAATCCATTTTTAGTTGTTTCACTTTTTCTGGTGTAGAAATTCGATCTTCTTTCATACAAGCTAATAAATCATTCACTCTTTCTTGAGACCCTCTAAGTCTACGAGCTATTGCAGAACGTTCTTCTTTTTTGTACTGCTCTATAGATTCATTTTGTAAATTTTCTGAAACCATTTTAACAAATGGATAGTTTTCTTTAAAATATTGTGGAAAATAAACTTTTAAATTACCTTCAAAACTTTGTTGATCAAAATCCATTGCTCTAATTCTGTACTCTACTTGATCAAAATCGTAAGAAGCTACAATTACATAATTATAAGAACGCATATCGCCTAATAAACGGATCATACAACGCTCATTAAATTTCACAAATTCTTTTGATATTCTTTTTTTACTACCTTCAGAAATTGTTTTAAAATTCTCTACCAAAAATTGATCTCCAGGAATTCCTAACACATGTTCTTCTATTAATGTGTCTTGATAAACCAAGAAATTTATATTATTTGGAGATAATATATGCTCTAACTCTAAACCATAAATTCTAGAAGCATCTGCTTTTTTAATATACAAATATGTATGGTTATCATTTAAAATATTTCTCACCTTAACTCTAAACGGTTTAGAATTTCCAAATGTGCAGTAATCTATAGCATCTACAGTTAAAAATGGTAAGGATTCTTCACTCCCATCTCCGTGCAAAATTAAATACATTAATTTTAAACTTAAATCTATTTCATCGCGTTCGTATTCTGCATAATAAACTCGCACCCATAAACTATCTTCTCCATTTTTATCGTAAACCACAATTGCACCAGTAAAACGTAATAAATCATCATACGAAACAGGTATTTTAATACTTCTATCGTATTCTCTTAAATAAGCGAATAATTTATCATTTATCGGGTATGCCGGTTTCTTCTGTGAAATTAATTTCTGTTCTTCCATTCTAATAGCTTCTAAAATTCAAATTTAGTATATTGCCGTAACAAATTTTAATAATCGTCGTCTAAATTTATATAAAACTATTATATATTGGAAACTATTCTCTCTCTAAAAAATCTAAATAAACATTTTGGAAATATACATGCCGTAAATAATTTATCTTTTGACATAAAAAAAGGTACAATTTATGGAATTTTAGGACCTAATGGAAGTGGAAAATCAACTACACTTGGTATAATTTTAAATGTTGTAAACAAAACTTCAGGTGAATTTAGCTGGTTTAATGGCGATTTATCTACACACAAAGCCTTAAAAAAAGTAGGCGCAATTATAGAACGCCCTAACTTTTATCCTTATATGACAGCTGTTCAAAATTTGGAATTGGTTTGTAAAATAAAGGAAATTCCGTTTGCTAAGATTGAAGAAAAACTTAAAACTGTCAATTTATTTGAACGTAGAAATAGCAAGTTTAAAACCTATTCTTTAGGTATGAAGCAGCGCTTAGCAATAGCTTCTGCCCTATTAAACGATCCAGAAATTTTAATTTTAGATGAACCAACTAATGGATTAGATCCACAAGGAATTCACGAAATTCGTCAGATTATTAAAGATATTGCCAGTAACGGAACTACTATTTTATTAGCTTCTCACTTATTAGATGAAGTTGAAAAAGTATGCACCCATGTAGTTGTAATTAGAGAAGGTGTTAAATTATATGCAGGAAGCGTAGATGAAATGACCGCTTCACACGGATTGTTTGAATTAAAAGTTGATTCTAATAACAATCAACTGCTTGACCTTTTAACAAAATTTGATGGAATTTCAACTTCAAAAATAGAAAACGATACCATAATTGCAACATTAAGCAAACCTGTTTCTGCTACAGAAATTAATAATTATTTATTTAAAAACGGCGTTGTTTTATCGCATTTAGTTAAAAGAAAACCTAGTTTAGAACAACAATTTTTATCACTAACCAACAAAAATTCATAATGTTACGATTATTAAATATAGAACTTCATAAACTAAAGCATAATAGAGCGAGTAGAATTTTAATACTTATTTACTTTATATTATTAACCTCTATAGCACTTATTGCTGCCATAAAATTTGATATAGGCCCAATACAGTTTCATCTTGCAGAACAAGGTATTTTTAATTTTCCATATATCTGGCATTTTAATACTTTTATGGCTTCCATTTTTAAATTCTTTTTGTTATTAGTAATTGTCTCTATGATGGCTAATGAATACAGTAACAAAACATTAAAGCAAAATTTAATAGATGGTTTAAGTAAAAAGGAATTTATACTTTCAAAATTTTATACTGTTATTGCGCTTGCTTTAACATCTACCTTATTTGTTTTTATTACCTCTTTAATTTTAGGTTATAGTTACTCTGATTTTAATGAATTCTCTATTGTTACAACAGATTTAGAATATTTAGTTGCCTTTTTTGTAAAATTAACCGCCTTCTTTTCTTTTGGTCTTTTTATGGGAATTTTAGTAAAACGTTCTGCTTTTGCTGTTGGAGGAATCTTAGTCTGGTTTTTTGGAGAAAGTATTATAAAAGGATTTTTATTTTGGCAATTTAAAGATATTGATAATACAACTGAACGTGTAAACAGCATTATGCAATTTTTACCTTTAGAATCAATTTCTAACTTAATAAAAGAACCTTTTACACGTTTAAGTGCTGTAAAAACAGTAGCTAAACAGGTGGGCGAAAATTTATCTAAAGATTTTTCTATTCAACCCCTAGATTTAATAATTGTAATTGCCTGGACAGCTTTATTTATTTACTTTTCTTATGCGTTATTAAAAAAGAGAGACTTATAATTTTTTACAAATATATTTTAGAAAATTTATATATAAAATAACTATTTACTTATTATATTTGATTTATATATTAAAGTCATTTGTGATTAAGCAACCTCGTTTATATTTACTTATTTTCACCCTATTTTATTTTATTTTTGGGCAACTAAGCTTTGCCCAATTAAGTAAAACGCATTATATACCGCCTCTAACAAATGCTGAAATAGGAAATGCAAATCCAGAAAGTCAATATATTTATATTTCAACACCAAGTGAAAATGAAATACCATATACTATTACTCCTGTTGGTTCTTCAAATAATGCAATAACAGGTAAAGTTTCTAAATCAAATCCCCAAGATATTTACATAGGAACAGGATATTCCCAACTATTTGTTCAATCTAACCAAACAAGTAAAGTTATTAATAATAAAGGCTATATTGTAGAGGCTTCAGGTGTAATTTATGTTTCTGTTAGAATGTCAGCTGGTAGTAGTGACCAAGCTGGAGCTTTGGTTAGTAAAGGACTTTCTGCCCTTGGAAAAGAATTTAGAGTTGGTAGTTATACCAATCAAAATCCTCAAACTAATTATTTAAATTTTGTTTCCGTTATGGCTACAGAAGATAATACTAAAGTTAATTTTAGTAATCTTCCGGCAGATTTAGTAATAAAAAATTATTCGGGTGCAACTCCTGTAAAAGCCAACCTAAATAAAGGTGAAAGTTATATAATTGCTACTAACAGTAGTTTTAGCAATGCAAATAAAGATGGTTTAATTGGTTGTTTGGTAAAATCTGATAAAGATATTGTTGTTAACTGTGGTTCTGCAAATGGAAGTTTTTCTAATGGTGGAGGAAGAGATTATGGGATAGATCAAATTGTTGGAGCTGAAAAAATTGGTACAGAATACATATTTGTTAAAGGTGACGGTGAAAATGAGTGGGAAAATGTACTAATTGTTGCTAATTATAATAATACAGAAATTTATATTAACGGAAGTACATCTGTAGAAGCTACCTTAAATGCAGGAAATTATTACTTAATTGAAGGTGATAAATACAGTACTAATGGTAATATGTACGTAAAAACTTCAGAAGATGTTTTTGCATATCAAGGAATTGGCGCAACAAATTCTGAAGCTAACCAAGGTATGTTTTTTGTACCTCCTTTAAGTTGTAGTACTAGAGGAAATGTAGATAATATTGCTAACATTGATAAAATTGGATCAATTACTTTTACGGGTGGTGTTACAATTATATCAAAAAAAGGAGCTACAGTAACTATCAATAATTTACCAATCACAAATTTTTCAAGTCCAAGTGATGTTCCTGGAAATACAGAGTATGTTACCTATAAAGCTACTGGACTTAGTGGAAATGTTTCTGTAGAAAGTGATAACGAACTATATTGTGCTTATTTTAATTATAACGGATCTGCAAGCTCTGGAAGTTTTTATTCTGGTTTTCCTACAGCTCCAGAAATAAATTTCAATACCAGTTTTCAAACATTAGGTAATTGTATTGGTAATATTACTTTAGAAGCTCTAAATACACAAAACTTCGATTCTTTAGAGTGGTTCTTTAATGATGGAACCGGTTTTGTTAGCAAAGGAAATAGTACTGTTTTAACTCCGCTTGATCCAGGAATCTATAAATTAATAGGTTACATAAGTTGTACAAATTTAACCTTCGAATCCTTTGAAGTACCCATTAGCTTTTGTCCTGCAGATACTGATAAAGATGGTATTATTGACAATATAGATATTGACAATGATAATGATGGTATCTTAAATTCTATTGAATCTAAAGGAGATGCAAAAATTAATCTATCAAATATA
The DNA here is from genome assembly GCF_022429645.1 of Lutibacter sp. A80. Lineage (GTDB taxonomy): Bacteria > Bacteroidota > Bacteroidia > Flavobacteriales > Flavobacteriaceae > Lutibacter. The sequence continues at coordinate 487,784 of NZ_CP092480.1, read as the reverse complement.
AATTCTCCTAGTATTGTTCTTAACAACGAACCAGAAATTAAAAATTTTGCAAGTGGAAATTTTACAATTACAGACAATACAAACACTACAAATAGTTTTACTGGAGATGCTAATGGAAATTTTAAAAGTGAAATTTCAGCTACTATAAACACAATTAATAATTATACTATAAATTTTTCAGACTCTATAAATTTTAAATTCACTGAAAACACTGCTATTACACACATAATTAACGAAGGAGCCTATTTTGTTGCTAAAATTACTCCTGCCAATAAAACAATTACACTTATTGATCCAGATAATCGGCTTCTTGTTGACACAAATTTTGATGAAATTTACGAAACAGGTATAACGCAAATAACTGGTTCTGAAATTCGTTTTAAAATTAATCCAACACCTAGTGGTACTACTCCTTTTCAGTTTTTAGCAAATAAAGTTACTGGATTTTCATTTATTCATCAATTAACAAATATTAATGATCCATCAATATTTAATGGTATAATTTCTCTTACTGATTATGCTAATGATAACGATAATGATGGAATTGAAGATGCCCTTGATCTAGATAGTGATAATGATGGAATTCCTGATATTATTGAAAACCAAGGTAAAGAAATTTTATTAGCTGCTGTAGACACAGATGAAAATGGCTTAGATGACGTATTTGATATAAATTCCACTCCTATTGATTCTGACAATGATGATGTAGTTGATTTTTACGATTTAGATAGTGATAATGATGGTATTTTTGATCTTTTTGAATCTGGAAGCAATTTACTCGATAAAAACTATGACGGAATAATTGATAATGTAAACGCAACAATTGGATTTAATGGTTGGGATAATAATGCAGAAAAAACTCCAGATAGCGGAGAAATCGGTTATACTCTTAATGATTTAGATTCAGATGGTGTTTTTAGTTATATAGATTTTGATAGCGACGGTGACAATTGTAATGATAGTATTGAAGCTGGTTTTTCTGATGAAAATAATGATAATTATTTAGGAAATTCAACTATTACTGTAAATAATAATGGTGTAGTAACTAATGCCAATAATGGATATACACTACCAAATAGTAACTACAATACATTTGCAGAAATTAGTATTATAGATCAACCTAAAAATATAAATTCTTGCATATTTACAAATTCAATTTTTACAATAAATACAAACCAAATAGATTTATATCAATGGCAGGTAAGTACAGATAATGGCACTAGATGGCAAAACATTACTGATAACGAAAATTATAATGGAAGTAACTCTAATACATTAACTATTAAAAATACTCCTAATAGTTTCAACAACTATAGTTTTAGAGTTTATATGGAAAAGTTAGGGAATTCTTGTGGTTTATATTCTAATGAAGCTACATTAACAGTTAATTTACTCCCCAATGTTAAAAATTCTGTTGAATTAACGCAATGCGATGATGACAATGATGGTTTTAGCTTTTTCAATTTAAATGAATCCAAAAAATTAATCTCTGAAAATTATAATAATGAAAATTTTGAATTTTACTCAGACAAAGAACATCTAAGCCTCATAAAAAATCCTATTGCATATAAAAATCCATCAGTAATAAACAGTAAAGTTTATGTAAAAATTTCAAACACTAATAATTGCGAAAGCTATTCAGAAATAACATTAAAAGTAAGTGTAACACAAATTCCTTCGGATTTTGAAATTTTACACTTTTATAGTTGCGAAGAATATCCTGCAAACAATCAAGATGGTAAAACACAATTTAATTTTAGTGATCTACAACAAAAAGTATTAGATAGCAACCCTTTATTTTCTTTACAAGAAATCCAAATTTTATTTTTCGAAAATCTAGAGGATGCTTTATCCGAAACTAATAGCATTTCTGATATTTCAAATTATAGAAACACCACACCTTGGGTACAAAAAATATATACTAGAGTTGATAGCGATAATATGAATGCTTGTTTAGGGTTAAACCATGTAGCAACACTGCATACAGAAAAACTACCTGAATTTGAAGTAAATTCTCCTCAAATTTTATGTATAACAACACCTCAAAAACCTTTAATATTAACTCCTGAAATTGAAAATTTAAATACCGATTTATACCAATATTTTTGGCACAACTCTTCTGGAGATTTAATTTCTAACTCTTTTGAGTGTAACATTACTGAAGCTGGATTTTATTATATAACACTTACTAATAAAGATGGCTTACTTTGTTCTACAACAAAAGAAATTGAGGTAAAACCATCAAAAATGGCGGTTCTCACTATTTTTGATATTGAAATAATTGACGATAATGAAAATAACACAATTAAAATAAATACAGATAATTTAGGCATTGGAGACTATGAATTTTCACTTGACAATACACAATCTTACACTGATGAAGCTTATTTTGAAGATGTAACAGCTGGAATTCACACAATTTATGTAAATGATAAAAATGGTTGTGCTGTTCAGTCAATAGACATTTCAGTTATTGGATTTCCAAAATTTTTCACTCCAAATAATGATGGTGTTAATGATACTTGGAAAGTTATCGGAGCCAATAACTATTTTTATCCAACATCTAACATCTATATTTTTGATAGATTTGGTAAAGTCATAACCTCCTTAACTCCAGACGAAAATGGATGGGATGGAACATTAAACGGCAAGCCATTGCCTGCAACAGATTATTGGTTTTCTGTACAACTTACAGATAAATATGGAAATACACGCATAAAAAATGGTCATTTTAGTTTAATAAGAAAATAATAGATTTATTATTAATACATGAATTTTAAAATTACTTGTCATATATTTAGTGCAAATTTTTAATTTTAAAATGAAAAAAAAATTATTCATCATTTTATTTTTGTTCAATTTAACCGCTTTTGCTCAGAGTGAGGCAAATATTTGGTATTTTGGAGAACATGCAGGAATTGATTTTAATTCTGGAACTCCAGTTTCAATAGATGGCGGACAAATAAATACGCGTGAAGGTTGCTCTTCTTTTTCTGATACAAATGGAAATTTATTGTTTTATTCTGACGGTAAAACTGTTTGGAATAAAAACCATACTCCTATGCCAAACGGTTTAAATTTAAAAGGAAATGCTTCTAGTACACAATCAGCTATGATTATTCCAAAACCAAGTTCAACAAATATCTATTATTTATTTACGGTTGGTGCTGCAATTGATAATGGTGAAAAAGGGTTTTATTATTACACAATAGATATGAATCAAAATAATGGTTTAGGAGATATCATTAACGGCCCTGTTGATTTAAATGAAGGAAAAGCTGAAAATTGGTCTGAAAAAGTAGCAGCAATAAATGGTAAAGAATGTGAAACTTTTTGGGTAGTTTCTTATGTTCAAAATGAGTTTAAAGCCTACAAAGTTAGTGCTACTGGTGTTGCAAATACCCCAACAACATCAAACTCAAGTTATTTTTCTGATGATCCAAGAGGATACCTAAAAATTTCTCCTGATGGCAAAAAAATAGCTATTGCTCATTTAGGAGAAAAACGTTTTATTTTATATGATTTTAATAATGAAACCGGAAGTGTTAGCAACCCGCAAACTTTAAATTTAACAGCACCAAATGATTTTCCTTACGGGGCTGAATTTTCTGGAAACGGAGAAAAATTATATGTTACAGGTTCTAACAATTACTTTAATCAAGTTTATGCTGAATATAACAACCCAAACAACCATACTTCTTCTCTTTACCAATTCGATATTACAAAAAACACAACTGTTGAAATTAATAGCTCTAAAGTAATTCTAGATACTGGAAATCAATTTAGAAGTGCATTACAACTTGGTCCAGACCAAAAAATATATAGAACAATGTCTTCTACCTATGATGATGGTAGTTCTTATTTAAGCGTTATTGAAAGTCCTGAAAATGATGGTAATGCAAGTAATTACATCCCCAACGCAATAAGTTTAGGCACAAATAAATCTACACAAGGTTTACCTCCATTTATTGCTTCAATATTTTCTACTATAGAAATTACAAACAATGAAACCCAAGAAATAATTACCAACCAAACTATAAAATTGTGTACCGGTAATGATTATATTTTTAATACAGAAGATATTTCTGGTATAGGAACTCCAATTTATAATTGGACGTTTAACAATGTTATAATTCCAGGAACTCAAAATCTAAAAAATTTATCACTAACAAATGTTACAAAATCAGATGAAGGATTGTATAATCTTGAAATAAATTTAGTGGATAAATGTGGAAAAGCGATACTTTACAAAGGTGAATTTGAAGTTGAAGTTTACGATCCACCAACAGCGCCTTCAAAAATTATTTATGACCAATGTGATATAGATACTAATAGTTTAAACGGAATTACACTATTTAATTTAAACTCTAAATTATCAGAAATCACCAATAATAATACTGATTTAGAAGTTCAATTTTTTGATTCAGAAAACGATTTTAAAAATAACAATCCAATTTTAAATCCTTCAGCATATAATTCAACTACAAATGCAAACCTAATTTTAAAAATAACAAATAAAAATACAAATTGTTTTACTCTTGGCGAGATGGAATTAAATGTATATGAAACGCCAAATTTAGATAGTTATACAAATGAATATCTCTGTGAAAATGACTTAGGAATTGGTACAGAAACAAGTATTAGCAGTGGAATTGCCTCTTTTGATTTTGAAGCGAAAAGGGCTTCCATACATAATTTATCTGCTAATCCCGCATTTGAAACAGCTGTAGAGTTTTATAATAACACAAACGATCTTCAACTACAAATCAATCAAATAGAAGGAGTTAAAGATTACCCTGATAGCGAAATTTTTGTAAGAATTTCTAATAAAGAAAACAACAATTGTATTTCAGCAGGGAAATTTAACATTATCATTAATAAAATACCTTTACCAAATAGTGTAATTGAAGATATTATTTTATGCATAGGAACTATTGAAGATACTCCAAAAACATATCGAGTACAACTAAATGGAAACACTTATGAAAATGGTGATAAATACCAATGGTATTATAACAATTCACCGATTATAGATGCAACAGAACCAATTTATTATGCTGAAAAAGAAGGTATTTATGAGGTTAAAGTTTATAGAGATTATGCAAACAAAAGTTGTGAAGGTTTTAGTTTATTTAATGTAAAAGAGTCTAATATTCCTGTTTTATATGCTAAAGACATAACTATTCTAGACGATTCTGACAATAATACTATTACTATAGATACAACTAATTTAGGAATTGGAACTTATGAGTTTGCATTAGATAATTATAATGGTGATTACCAACCAGATCCTTATTTTGAAAATGTTTCTGCTGGAATACATACAATATATACTATAGATAAAAATGGATGTGGTTTTACCTCTCTTGAAGTTTCAGTTATAGGCTTTCCGAATTTTTTTACTCCAAATAATGATGGTGTTAATGATACATGGAAAGTTCTCGGAGCCAACAACTATTTTTACCCAACATCTAACATCTATATTTTTGATAGATTTGGTAAAATTATAACATCCCTAAATCCTAATGGAAATGGTTGGGATGGAACATTAAACGGCAAAGTATTGCCTGCAACAGATTATTGGTTCTCCGTTGAACTTACTGATAAACAAAATAATACACGCATAAAAAACGGTCATTTTAGCTTAATTAGACGATAATTGTTTTTCTAGCCAAGACCAGAAAAACAATTTACCAGATTTAAATTAGTGTTTTACAGTTGTATATTCTTCCTGTGTTTTTTGCTCAAACATTTTTAATTTTTCAATTCTTGTACTTTGTAATTTCGAAGTAGTATTTTTTAGTTCTTCACAATGGTAAAATCTTAAATCGTGTTCTTGTTGTCTTGCAGAACTAAAATTCGAAACACGTTTTAAATAACCAATTACTCTAGTACCATAATCTATATTTTTAGAATCACATTTACTACATTTTTGAAGCGTTCTTTTATCTATATTTTCACAATCATTACAAATAGTAATTTTTATATTAAAGCAAAAATAATTACATCCAGCCAAAGCAGTTGCATTAATTAATTTTAAAAAACCTTCTTTATTTGGTGCTTCCTCTAAGTTTAAATGAAGCGCTGATCCACCATCTAAATATTTAATTATTTCTTTTCCGTGTAGTATAATTTTATCTAATGTATTTATTGAAGTATCTTCAACAGGATAAAAATAAGAATTATAACAATCACGCGGAACAAATAAGCCATCTTCTTTATCCCATTTAGCATTTTTTACACCTAAATTTTCAGCTGGAACAAATTCGGTATTAAACATAAAACCGTATTTCTTTTTTGCTTCTTTATTCGCATCATAAATAATTTTAAGATGTTTTGAAACAAACTCCTTGTATGCTGTACTGTTTTCAACTGCTATTCCTTTACTTTCAGCTGCTTCAACCATACCATTAATTCCAATGGTTAAAAACTGTTTCTCTAACGAAATAAATCCAGCATTATAAACAGGAAGCATTCCTGCATTTTTATATTCTTCAATTAGACTTCTATAAGCAACTTGATATTTTTGAATTTTAGTAATTTCAGTTTTAAGATCGTTTCCTTTTTGAATTAAACGATTCATATTTAAGGTAATAACATTTACAGAACCAGTTGAAACACCTCCTGCTCCTAGTGAATAACTAAATGTATTATCGCTAATTTCATTTCTAAGCCTACAACAAGATGCCAAACTATCTGCACTTTCCGATTGGTAAATAAAAAAAGAATTGCCTTCACTTAATTCTGTAGCACACATTTCAGCAAATTCAGTATCAGCAGGTTTTCCATCTTTTACCAACATTGCGGCAGTAACAACGGGGAAAGTTAACACTGCTTTTTCTCTTTCTGCATTAAACCATTTCATAAAAAAATGTTGTAATTTTTTTAAACTATCCCATTTTGGCTTACTCATATCTGGAAAAACAAATGCACCAAATAAACTATCGAAATACTTTTCATCATATAAAGAAATATTCCAAAAAACTGACTGATACCCGCGTGCAGCTGCTGGTTGATTAATTGCATAAACGGCATGCTGTAGATGATTGGAAATAGTTTTAGTATTTGTATTTAAGTAATCATTACCAAAATCTTTTCTTGCAAAATAATCGAAATACAATAAAAATTCTACTGTAGCTAAAGCTCCAGCAAACTGAGAACTTATAGCAAAAACAAGATTCACAAATTCACCACAATAACTCTCCAAATGTTGCGGTGCTCTACTTTCACCTCCTAATTTGGTTAATCCATCAAACAAAAAAGGATACATACTTATAGAAGTACAATAGGGCTTTAATGATGTTTCGTCGTGTACATAAATTTCATGAGATTCTATTTGCCGAATATATTCCTTAGCCAAATCGTTACCAAAAAGTTGTTCTATTTTATTTTTTACTAGCTGTCGGTTTACTTGAATATTAATATCTTTATTCAGTTCGGCTTCCATGGTAGCAATATTTTTTGAAGAAACATTTGCATTTGCATCCATTTTAGATCCATCTGCTGCATTATTAGCATTAATATAATTACTAATAAAATTAATTTTTTTAGCTACTTGTTGTTCGGTTAATCTAATCATGGCTTATAATTTTTGTTGAAATAAATGATTTAATAATTTATTTGATTGTACTTCTTTAAATTTCTGATTGGTTGTTGGTGAATCTAAACCTCCTAATTCTTGAATCCATTTACCTGTTTTAATAAAGTTTAAATGTGCTAGCAGTTTACTGTCAACATTATCATTACCAGTATATAGACAGGTTTTATAACCAACATTTTTAGCATATTCGAGATAATTAAGCAATGTATTTTTATGCCATTCACCTCCCATAAATAATACACAACTTGCCAAACCCTTATATTTTGCAAGTATTTTTTTAAATATATCTATAGTTAATGGTTCTCCATTAGAAGCTTTCCATAAGATAGGAGAATGACAGCCTTTACACCCCAAAGTACAACCGCAAATACTAAAGCAAATACTAATTTCTCCAGGTACTTCCTGTAAAACTATTTGAACGCTCGAAAAATTCATCACTAACACGTTTTATCTATAAAAATGAAGCAATGCATCATTCATTTATAGATTAATTAATAAATTGCCAAAAGCTAAGATTATTCAAAATAAGAATATTCTATGCCATTCACTTTTCTCCCGAAAGCTTGACATTAAACTGAAATTGGTAGGTCTTCTGACTTGTTCTAGTTTTACGTCTTCCCATTTCTAAATAAAACAGTGACAAAGAGTGTAAAACCTCTATTGAACTTACAGCTGCGGGAACAGTTCAGGTATTTCACCTGATTCCCTTTTAATCAAATACACCGTAATAGTGTAACTGAACCAAATTCTAGGTTAAAATTAATCAAGAAACTTGTTGAAAAACTAATTTTTAAAATATGTTATTAAGATAATTATTAACAATAGAAAAAACCGAATTTAAATGAACTAAGAAAACCATAAAAATTAGCTTATTTTTGTACTATGCAATTAAAATTAGAATCAAAATTTAAACCTACTGGAGACCAACCTGAAGCAATTAAACAACTTGTAGCAGGAATTGAATCTGGTGAAAAATTCCAAACTCTTTTAGGTGTTACTGGCTCCGGAAAAACATTTACTGTAGCCAATTTAATTGAAAAAGTAAAAAAACCAACCTTAGTTTTAGCACATAATAAAACACTAGCTGCTCAACTATATTCTGAATTTAAACAATTTTTCCCTAACAACGCTGTTGAATATTTTGTATCGTATTACGATTATTACCAGCCAGAAGCTTTTTTACCTACAACCGGAACTTATATAGAAAAAGATTTATCTATTAATGAAGATATTGAAAAACTTAGAATTAGTGCCTCGTCTGCTCTACTTTCTGGAAGACGTGATGTTATAATTATTGCTTCCGTTTCGTGTATTTATGGTATTGGAAATCCTGTTGAATTCAAAAAAAATATTATTACAATAGAAGTTGACCAAGAAATTCCACGTACAAAATTTTTACAATTGTTAGTTACTAGTTTGTACTCTAGAACTGAAACCGAAATTAGCAGTGGAACATTTAAAGTTAAAGGTGATACCATAACCGTATACCCTTCTTATGGTGAACATGCTTATAGAATTCATTTTTTTGGCGATGAAATTGAAGAAATTGAAAGTTTTGACGTTACCAACAATCAGGTAATAGAAAAATTTGAACAACTCTCTATTTATCCAGCAAACTTGTTTGTAACTTCTCCAGATGTGCTACAGAATGCAATACACGCTATTCAAGAAGATTTAATGAAACAATACGATTATTTTAATGAAATTGGTAAACCTTTAGAAGCTAAAAGGTTAAAAGAACGTACCGAATTTGACTTAGAAATGATTCGTGAATTAGGTTATTGCAGTGGAATCGAGAATTATTCGCGTTATTTAGATGGAAGAACTCCAGGCTCACGACCTTTCTGCTTATTAGATTATTTTCCTGATGATTATTTAATGGTTATTGATGAAAGCCACGTAACTGTTCCACAGGTACATGCAATGTACGGAGGAGACAGGTCTAGAAAAGTAAATTTAGTAGAATATGGATTTAGATTGCCAGCAGCAATGGACAACAGACCTTTAAAGTTTGATGAATTTGAAAGCATTCAAAATCAGGTTATTTTTGTAAGTGCAACACCTGCAGATTACGAATTACAAAAAACCGAAGGTGTTTTTGTGGAACAAGTAATTAGACCAACAGGTTTATTAGATCCTGAAATTGAAATCCGTCCAAGCATCAATCAAATTGATGATTTAATTGAAGAAATTCAAATTAGAGTTGAAAAAGATGAACGTACATTAGTAACAACATTAACTAAACGAATGGCAGAAGAATTAGCTAAATATTTAACTAGAATTCATATTCGCTGTCGTTATATTCACTCAGATGTAGATACCTTAGAACGTGTAGAAATTATGCAAGATTTACGAAAAGGTCTTTTTGATGTATTGATTGGAGTAAACCTTTTACGTGAAGGCTTGGATTTACCAGAAGTTTCTTTAGTTGCAATTTTAGATGCAGACAAAGAAGGTTTTTTACGTTCGCACCGTTCTTTAACACAAACTATTGGTAGAGCCGCTCGTAATGTTAAAGGTAAAGCAATTATGTATGCCGATAAAATTACAAATAGTATGCAACAAACTATTGATGAAACTGCTAGAAGACGAGAAAAACAAATTAATTACAATACAAAACATAATATTACACCTACTCAAATTAAGAAGAGTATTGAAAATACATTAGCAAAAAACACTGTTTCATCTTATAATTACGACAATGCAGCAAATATGGCTGCGGAAGAAGAATTAAATTATTTATCTAAAACTGAAATTGAAAAACGTATTAAAGAAAAACGTAAGCAAATGGAAACTGCTGCAAAAGCATTAGATTTTATTGTTGCTGCTCAATTACGTGATGAAATAAAAGTTTTGAAAGAGAAAGTGTAAAAGAAAAAGCTAACAGGTTTTGAAAACTTGTTAGCTTTAATAACGTTATTAATAAATTGTAATTGTATTAATTTCCTTTTTGATAATCAGCTAAAAACTTTGCCAATCCAATATCTGTTAAAGGGTGATTTAATAAACCTTTTATTGCACTTAAAGGACCTGTCATAACATCAGAACCTAATTTAGCACAATCAATTATATGCATTGTATGACGCACAGATGCAGCTAAAATTTTGGTAGTAAAACCATAATTATCATAAATATGTCTTATTTCAGAAATCAAATTCAAACCATCTGTAGAAATATCATCTAAACGTCCAATAAATGGAGATACATAAGTTGCTCCTGCTTTTGCAGCCAATAAAGCTTGACCTGCAGAGAAAACTAACGTTACATTTGTTTTAATACCTTTATCTGAAAAATATTTACACGCTTTTACACCATCAGCAATCATAGGTAATTTAACTACAATTTGTGGATGTAAAGCAGCCAAAGCTTCACCTTCTTTAACCATTCCAGCAAAATCAGTAGCAATTACTTCTGCACTAACATCACCATCAACAATATTACAAATAGCTACATAATGTTTTAAAATATTATCAGCTCCTGTTATTCCTTCTTTTGCCATTAATGATGGATTAGTAGTAACTCCATCTAAAACACCTAATGCTTGTGCTTCTTTAATCTGGTCTAGATTTGCTGTATCGATAAAAAATTTCATTTTAAGTTTATTTAAGTTTAGTTTACAAATATAGTTTTTAATGTGGAATTGAATAAAAGTGTTAGAGTTAATTAAAGTAAAAATCTAATTTTGAAGCTTTTCTACAATTACAATAATTAAAATAACATACTTTTAGACTTTATAATTTATAATGATTCATTAATAATTTTTCATACATAGTATCTGGAAGTATTTTTTTTAATACAATAGAACTTTTTTGCATAAAATCTCCAACTTTATAATGTATTCTAGGTTTTGGAGTTTTAATAATTTTATAAATAGCAGTTGCCATTTCTAAAGGATCACTTCCACTATCTACATGGGCATCCATTAAATCTAAATTTTCCTTATATGTTTTTTTATAAGGAGAATTATCAAAAACAGGTGTATGGTATCTTCCTGAAGCAATATTAGTTGCAAAATCTCCCGGAGCTACATTTGTTACTTGTATTCCAAAATTTTTAACTTCCATTCTAACAGCTTCTGTTACAATTTCCAAGGCACCTTTTGTTGCAGAATAAATACCTCTATAAGGCAATCCCATATAACCAGCAATAGACGTAACATTAATAATTAAACCACTTTTTTGAGTTCTCATTTGAGGTAAAACAGCTTTCATTACATCAATTGCACCAAAAAAATTTGTATTGAAAACATTTCGCATTTCATCAGTTGGAGTTTCTTCAATAGGTCCGGTAATTCCCATTCCAGCATTATTAATTAACACATCCAGCCTTCCTTCTTGTGTAATAACTTCGGTTACTGCCGTATTAATTGTTTCAACATTAGTAACATCTAATGCCACTAATTTAAATGGATGTTTGGATATTTTTTGAGGATTTCTACTTGTTCCATAAACAATATATCCTTTTTCCGATAAAAATTCTCCAACAGATTTTCCAATTCCAGAAGACCCGCCAGTAATTAAAACTACTTTTTTCATTAAATAATAAAAAATTGAAAGATTAAAAAATAATTGAGTATCCGTAATTAGTGTTAATTTTTGGCAACGTAATGCTTAACATTTTTGAGTATCTCATTATACTTAACACACAAGTTAAAAATACGCTCTCTAAAACATGTTTAAAAGAAAACAACCTTTAAAACTTAAAAACAGACAACCATTTAAAATAATTTCAAAAGTACATTATTTATAAGGTAATTAAAAGTTAGTAAGAAATTAAAAAGGATATTAAATAGGAAAAAAAGAGTAGAAAAAAAGGCAAGCTACCTACATCACACCGCTACGACCTAATACCTTTGCTGCGTTCCCGCCCTGGAGGATTCAAAGGGAGCTGGTTGTGTAGGACTTGCCCGGTGCAAATTTACAATCAATTTTTAGTTTAAACAATGTTTTTTTTTATAATTTTATGTAACATTTTTAAAATTCTGATTACTAATAAATTATTATAAACAAATACTAATATTAATTAAATTAACTTTATACTAAATGTGTATTTAGTATATTTGTTACTCTAAAAACTCAACAAACAATTATGGAAAACCAAAAATCAACAACATCAAAACAAGTAATGCTTAACTACGGACTAATATTAGGTGTAGTTTCTGTTATACTCTCAGTTGCAATTTATGCAATGGGTAAAATTTACGATCAAGGATTTGGAGTAATGGCTGCGAGCTTTGTAATAATGGCTGTTATAATTTTTATGGGGTTAAAAAACTATAAAGATGGTAATAATAACCTTTTAAGTTTAGGAGATGCATTAAAAATTGGATTGGGAATTGCATTAATTGGTGCTATAATATCTGTACTTTACAATCAAATTTTTATCAATTTTATTGAACCAGATTTTATGGAAAATATGATGAAAGTTGGTCAAGAAAAAATGTTAGAACAAAACCCAAATATGACTGATGAACAATTGGAAGTTGCAATAGCAATGCAAGAAAAATTTTCTAGTCCACTAATTGGAGCAGCAATGGGAATTATAGGTAGTTTATTCTTTGGTTTTATAATTTCACTTATAGAAGGTTTAATTTTAAAAAAATCTGAAGAAGATTAAAATAAAAAATAAATGGATATATCAGTAGTTATTCCACTACTTAATGAAGAAGAATCTTTAAATGAATTACACGATTGGATTGTAAAAGTTATGCAATCCAATCGTTATTCTTATGAGATTCTTTTTATTGATGACGGTAGTACAGATACTTCTTGGGAAGTAATCGAAAATCTTTCAAAAAAAAACACAGCTGTAAAAGGCATACGTTTTCAAAAAAATTATGGAAAATCTCAAGCTTTAAATGCGGGTTTTAAAGAAGTAATAGGCGATGTTGTAATTACAATGGATGCTGATTTACAAGATAGTCCAGACGAAATTCCTGAATTATACAATCTAATTAGTAAAGATGGTTTCGATTTAATTTCTGGTTGGAAAAAGAAACGCTACGATTCTAAAATTAGAAAAAATATACCTTCAAAATTATTTAATGCTGCCGCTAGAAAAACTTCAGGTTTAAAATTACACGATTTTAATTGCGGATTAAAAGCTTATAAAAAAGAGGTTATTAAAAATATTGATGTTAATGGTGAAATGCACCGTTACATTCCAGTACTTGCAAAAAACGCTGGATATACTAAAATTGATGAAAAAGTAGTAGTACATCAGGCTAGAAAATATGGTGTAACCAAATTTGGAATAGAGCGTTTTATAAACGGATTTTTAGATTTAATTACTATTTGGTTTTTATCTACTTTTGGAAAAAGGCCCATGCATTTATTTGGTTTTTTAGGAACACTTATGTTTGTTGTTGGATGTACATTTGCCTTTTATTTAGGTGTAGACAAACTATTTTTTAATCCAACAGGTAGGTTAATTACCGAAAGACCACAATTTTACATTGCTTTAACAACTATGATAATTGGAACACAATTCTTTTTAGCAGGTTTTTTAGGAGAGTTAATGCTTCGCACTAAATCAGCTACAAAAAGGTATTCAATTTCAAACAAAATTAATATATAACGTTTTAGTAAAAAGCACTATTTATTTACAACTAATAACAGTATTTTTGTATAAAATTTGACAATAATTATTATGACTACAATCTTAGAAAAAGCCTCACTTTGGCTTACAGACACTTTTGATAGTGAAACAAAAAAAGAAATTCAACTTTTAATTGATAACAATCAAGATCAATTAGCTGATAGGTTTTACAAAGATATGGAATTTGGTACTGGTGGTATGCGTGGTATTATGGGTGCAGGTACAAACCGAATTAACAAATATACATTAGGTAAAGCTACACAAGGGTTGTCTAACTATTTAATACAAACTTCCCCTAATAAAGAACTTAAAGTTGTTATTGCTTTTGATTGTCGTCATAACAGTCAAAAATTTGCTAAAATTGTTGCAGATGTATTTTCTGCAAATGGAATAAAAGTATTTTTATTTGAAGCTTTAAGACCAACACCTGAATTATCGTTTGCAGTGCGCCATTTAGATTGTGATGCAGGTATAGTTTTAACTGCATCTCATAATCCTCCAGAATATAATGGGTATAAAGTGTATTGGGCTGATGGAGGACAAATTGTACCACCACACGATTATAAAATAATTGAAAAAGTAAACAGTTTAGATTTTTCTGAAATAAAATTCGATGCAAAAGAAGATTTAATTGAAGTTATTGGCGAAAAAGTAGACAATGCTTTTATTGATGCTTCAGTAAAAAATGGTACATTTAATACTGCTGGTAAAGAAAACCTAAAAATTGTATTTACTTCATTACACGGAACCTCTATTACAGCTGTTCCAAATGCTTTTGAAAAAGCAGGATATACAGATGTACATATTGTTGAAGAACAACGCGAACCAAATGGTGATTTCCCAACTGTTAAATCACCAAACCCAGAAGAACCTGAGGCTTTAAAAATGGCTACAGAATTAGCAAATAAAATTGGTGCTGATATTGTTATTGGAACAGATCCAGATTGTGACCGTTTAGGTATTGCAGTTAGAGATTTAGATGGTAATATGAAATTATTAAACGGTAACCAAACAATGTGTTTAATGACCGATTTCTTAATTAAAAAATGGAAAGAAGCTGGTAAATTAAACGGAAAACAGTTTGTAGGTTCTACTATAGTTTCTACCAATTTAGTTGCAGAAATTGCCGAAAAATATGGTGTTCAATCTAAAGTAAGTCTAACTGGATTTAAATGGATTGCTAAAATGATTAGAGATGCCGAAGGAACATTAGATTTTATTGGTGGTGGTGAAGAAAGTTTTGGATATATGATAGGAGATTTTGTACGTGACAAAGATGCCGTTTCTTCTACACTTTTAGCATGTGAAATTGCTGCAAATGCAAAAGCTAATGGAAGTTCAATATACCAAGAATTACTACAAATTTATGCTGACACTAATTTCTATAAAGAACATTTAATTGCATTGGTAAGAAAAGGAATGGATGGAGCACAACAAATTGCTCAAATGATGGTAGATTTACGTGAAAATCCAGTAACTGAAATTGATGGTTCTAAAGTAAAATATTTATACGATTACGATGCCTCAACTAAAACAAATTTACTTACAAATACCGTTGAAGCTATTGACATTCCAAAATCTAACGTGTTAATTTACGAAACTGTTGAAGGTACTAAAATTGCTGCAAGACCAAGTGGAACTGAGCCTAAAATTAAATTTTATTTTAGCGTAAAAGCACCACTAGATGCAATTGAAAATGCTAAAAAAGTTGAAGCGGAATTAGATACTAAAATTCAACGTATAATTACTGAAATGAAACTATCTTAATGAATTATTTCAAAAAGATATTAAAATACGCAAAACCTTACCTTAAATATGCATACTTAAATATTGTTTTCAATATTTTGTATGCATTATTTAATGTACTTTCTGTTTTAGGATTTATTCCTGTACTCGGTATTTTATTTGGAAAAGAAGAAAAAACCTATACAAAGCCTGTATATACTGGTATTGCAAGCTTATACGATTTTGTTTCTGGTTCTTTAAATTATAAAGTCACCGAATTAATGGAAAATGGTGGAATTGATAAAGCCTTACTTTTTATCTGTATTTTATCTTTCAGTTTATTTTTCTTTAAAAATCTATTCAGATATTTAGCTTCTTTTGTTTTAGCCTTTTTAAGAAATGGTGTAGTTAAAGATTTACGAGATAGCTTATATCATAAAATTATTGGATTACCACTCTCCTACTTTTCAGAAAAGAAAAAAGGAGATATTATTGCTCGCATGACATCTGATGTTCAAGAAGTTGAAAATTCTTTTTTAACATCATTAGAAACCATAGTACGTGAGCCCTTAACCATAATTTTAACATTAATATCAATGTTTGCTATAAGTGCAAAATTGACATTATTTGTATTTATTTTATTACCTGTTTCAGGGTTTATAATTTCTGCAATTAGCAAAAAATTAAAGGCAAAATCTTTATTAGCACAACAAGAAACAGGCACATTTTTATCTTTTATGGAAGAAACCTTAACTGGTTTACGTGTTATAAAAGGTTTTAATGCTGAAACTAAAATTGAACATAAATTTAATAATTCTACTACAAAATTTAGAGATTTAATGACAAGCGTAATCCAACGTAAAACATTAGCTTCTCCTATGAGTGAATTTTTAGGTTCTGCTACAATAATTGCAATTTTATGGTTTGGAGGAAGATTGGTTTTAACTGATAATAGTGGTATGCAACCACAAGAATTCTTTGGGTATATTGGACTATTTTATTTAGTGTTAAATCCTGCAAAAGCTATTTCTACTGCATTTTATAGCATTCAAAAAGGAAATGCATCTGCAGAACGTATTATCGATATTTTAGAAACTAAAAATACCATAACAGATACTCCAAACGCAATTGCTAAAAAAAGCTTTGATAGTGAAATTTCATTTGAAAACATCTCATTTAAATATTTAGATGAATATGTTCTAAAAAACTTTTCTTTAAATATTAAAAAAGGGCAAACTGTTGCTCTTGTTGGACAGTCTGGTAGTGGTAAATCTACACTTGCAAATTTAATTACACGATTTTACGATGTTAATAAAGGCTCCATTAAAATAGATGGTGTAAATATTAAAGATATAAAACAAAAATCATTAAGAGATTTAATGGGAATTGTTACTCAAGAATCCATCTTATTTAATGATACTGTTAAAAATAATATTAGCTTAGGAGTTGAAAACTCTACTTTAGAAGAAGTTGAAGACGCTGCAAACATTGCAAATGCACACGAATTTATTAAAAACTTACCTTTACAATACCAAACTAATATTGGCGATAGTGGAAATACACTTTCTGGTGGACAAAAACAACGTTTAAGTATTGCACGTGCTGTACTTAAAAATCCTCCAATAATGATTTTAGATGAGGCTACTTCTGCGCTAGATACCGAAAGTGAACAGTTGGTACAAAAAGCCCTAGAAAAAATGATGGAAAATAGAACATCATTAGTAATTGCACATCGTTTATCAACAATACAAAAAGCAGATTTAATTATAGTACTTCAAAAAGGAGAAATTGTAGAACAAGGTAAACACGAAGAATTATTAGCCGAAAAAGGTGAATATTTTAAGTTGGTTACTATGCAAACACTTTAATTTTTTTTATAAAACTTAACAGATTCCTTTATTAAGTTTTGATCTTAATATTTGTTAGGCAAATTAAAGTTCTATTTGTAAATTTACATAAAAACAAATAGTATTTTTATGAGTCAGATAATAACATTTGGAGAAGTATTAATGCGTTTATCTCCTGAAGGAAATAAGAAATTTATTCAAGCTAATTCACTTGAATTTTATTTTGGAGGAACAGAAATAAATGTTGGTATTTCAATAGCCAATTTTGGTGGTGATGTAAAACATATAAGTTGTATTTCAGAAGATTTTGTTGGTGACACAGCTATTTCATATTTGCGAAAATTTGGAGTAGATACTTCTGCTATAGTAAGATCTAAACGCCCATTAGGTGTTTATTTTTTAGAAGTAGGCGCTGTTATGAGACCGAGTAGTATCTCTTACAATCGTTCGCATTCATCTTTCTCAGAAATTGAGCCAAGCATGGTAAATTGGGAAAAATCTTTAGAAGGTGGTAAATGGTTTCACTGGACAGGCATTACTCCTGCCCTTTGTAAAGGTGGCTACGAAACTTTAAAAGAAGGCTTAATTTTAGCTAAAAAGAAAGGCTTAACAATCTCAGCAGATCCTACTTATAGAAGAGGTCTATGGAAATATGGAGTAAACGCCAAAGACGCTTTAATCGATTTATTAAATTACTCAACAATTTTTATTGGTGGTATTGACGAAATTAATGAAGTACTAGATACAAATTTTGGATATACTAATGAAGAATTTATCGAAGCTAGCAAACAGCTAATGTCTAAATTTCCTTCTATAGAAAAGGTATTTGAAAAAATAAGAACTGCAGTAAATTCTTCTTGGAATAAAATTAGAGCTAGAATGTGGAATGGTGACGAATTTAGAGAAACAAAAGATTTAGATATTACACATATTATAGATAGAATTGGAACAGGAGATGCTTTTGCTGCAGGATTAATTTATGGTTTACAACATTATAATGATGTAAAATCTATGGAATTTGCAAGTGCTGCAAGTGCTTTAAAACATACCTATGAAGGTGATGTAAACTTTTCATCTGTAGATGAAGTTTTAGGCATTTTAGAAGGAAATATTACAGGTAGATTAAACAGATAAAATTTAGGTTAAATAATGCCTATTATAAAAAAGTAACGTTTAAGACGTTACTTTTTTTAATACATTTTATTTAGTAAGCATTCTTGCCGTAAAAACTACTTTAGAATCTTTTAATCTATTGCCCTTAAAAAACAATTCATGATTACTATTTGATTCTAGATTGTTAATATTACTATGTATTTCTATTTTATCATCTAAAAAAGTTTCTGCTGAAAAATTAATTTCATATTCTTTAACCCTAAATAGTTTATGATAATTAAACGGTATAGAATCAAGTACCCATTGTGTGTATTTCACATTATTTACATGATTATTCATATCCAAGTCACTAATTCTAACTTCAAACATTTTTGTAGCCCCAATTTCTTTAGGAAGAATAATTTTCTCTGCTATAAAATCTAATGAATAATCTTTTCTAGGTTTAAATAAACTTTCAGTATTTTCTATTTTTTTAGGCCTTCTGGTTTTACTATCTAAAATCATCCAGCTTGTTGAACAAGCACCAATTTTATTATGATTTAAAAATATTTCATATTCACGAATTGCATAAAAATCAATAACTGGTTTTGTCCAAGTTTTAATAGTTATGGTATCATCTAAGCATGGCCAGGTATCCATTTGCAATTTTTGTCTGGTAAGCACCCAAAAAAAACCTTTTTCTATTGAACTTTCGTAACCAAAACCTAGTTTTAATGCATGTTCACTAGCAATATCTTGTAGTATTTGCAACAAACCAAATAAACCTAATTTTTTATTTGTATTTATGTTTATGCTATTTACTTTATAATTTTCTTCAAAAATAGATTCCAAGTTTTTCATTAATTTTATCTGGTTGATATTTTTCTATTTGATATTAAATGTAATAGAGATTTTAATTAATTTTAAGTCCTAATTTTTCACCTCTTTGTAACATAAACGCATAAGCTTCATCGTAATCGTTTGCAATTTTACCATCTAAAATAGCTTCTTTTATAGCGTCTTTAATTTGCCCGATTTCTCTACACGGTTTTAAATTAAAAGTTTCCATTATTAACTCACCAGAAATTGGAGGTTGAAATTTACGTACGTGATCTCGAGCTTCAACTTCTTTAATTTTTTCGCGAACCATTTTAAAATTATTATGGTAACGTTTAAATTTAGTTGGATTTTTAGTTGTGATATCAGCTTCACAAAGCGTCATTAAACTATCAATATCTTCACCCGTATCAAAAATTAAACGTCTTACAGCAGAATCAGTTACGTCCGTTGCTAAAACAATAGGTCTAGAACTTAGATACACCATTTTCTGAACAAACTTCATTTTATTATTTAAAGGCATTTTTAACCGTTTAAATAATTTGTATACCATTTTAGAGCCTACAAATTCGTGAGAATGAAAAGTCCAACCTATATTTTTATCAAACTTTTTAGTAGGCGCTTTTCCAATATCGTGTAATAATGCTGCCCAGCGTAGCCATAAATCATCTGTATTTTCAGAAATATTATCAACCACTTCTAAGGTATGGTAAAAATTATCTTTATGTTTTTGACCTTCTATTTCATCTACACCTTGTAAATTTGTTACTTCTTGTAAAAATCTATGTAGCAGTTTAGTTTTATGCAATAATAAAATTCCTACTGATGGTTTTTTAGAAAGCATTATTTTATTAAACTCATCAATAATACGTTCTCTTGTTATAATATCTAACCTTTCAGCATTTCTTGTAATTGCATTTAAAGATTCTGTTTCAATAATAAAATTTAATTGTGATGCAAACCGAATTGCCCGCATCATTCTTAAAGGATCATCTGAATAAGTGATATCTGGATTTAAAGGTGTTTTAATAATCTTAGACTCCAAATCCTTCATTCCTTCAAAAGGATCTAATAAAACGCCATAATTAGCTTCGTTTAAACTTAAAGCCAATGCATTTATAGTAAAATCTCTTCTATTTTGATCATCTTGTAAAGTTCCATCTTCAACAACAGGATTTCTACTGGCTTCATTATAAGATTCTTTTCTAGCCCCAACAAATTCTATTTCAACATCATTATAACGTAACATAGCAGTTCCATAAGTTTTAAAAACCTGAACTTTTGGTTTATTTGGTAATAAATTAGCTACTTCTTGTGCTAATTCTATTCCGCTACCAACGGCTACAATATCAATATCTTTTGGTGCTCCTCTTTTTAAAAAATAGTCACGAACAAAACCTCCAATTACGTAAGAATCTAATTGTAAATTTTTTGAAGCTTTTGAAATATATTCAAATATTGGATGTATTAAAGCATCTTTATATGTGTTATTACTAGGCATAAATTTATTTGACTATATTTTAATATTTCTTTTATTTTAATAATAAACGTCAACCTGAACTTGTTTCAGGTTCACATCATTATTTACTTAAAACTGCATGAGATTCTGAAACAAGTTCAGAATGACGAATTTTTCATAACTATTCACGAAGCACAATTATATCTCCATTATCAGCAACTTTTAAAATAGTTGAAGACTTTTCATTTACTACTTCTCGCTGCAAATTTACAATATAGTCTACGCTATCCAAAATTGGTTGCTCTATTTCTTTAAAACTTTTAGGAGTTACATTTCCACTTACATTTGCTGATGTAGAAACTATAGGTTTTCCAAATGCCTTTATTAATTGCTTACAGAACTTATTTTCAGGAATTCTAATTGCTACTGTTGCGTCTTCTGCAACCACATTTGTAGCTAAACCAATAGGCTTGTTATAAATAATTGTAGTTGGTTTGGTTGTTGCAGTTAATAATTCAATAATTTTATTTGAAATAGTTGGCACATAATGTTCTAACATTTTAATGCTATCTACCAAAATTATTAAACTTTTACTCTCTGAGCGATTTTTTATATTAAACACCTTTTTTACAGCTTTATTAGACGTTGCATCACAACCAATTCCCCAAACTGTATCTGTTGGATATAACAGTACTTTTTCTTGTTGAAGTGTTTTTAAACTATTTTTAATTTCTTGTTCCATTAAAAAACTGTAATTATTTTATGTTCTTCTGGTATTTTTGGTAATTTTAAATACTCTCCTATAATTGTATTGTATTTATGTGGTGAAAAAATTTCTTTACCATCACCCGGATAAAAAGTCATTTCTCCAAAAATAGTTTTATTATTTATAGCATAAAAATCTACTCTAACAAACGGAAGGTCATCTGCCAAAGTTTTTGCTAAGGTTTTCATTTCTTCAAAATTTGAAGGTTTTGTAACATCACAATTATATAATGTTTTAGTTAAAACAGAAAAAGGAAGTTGATTCCAATCTAAATCGTAAAAACACCTGTAATCTTTAGATCCTCTATCAATATCTACTTGCAAAAATTTAGGTTCTCCATTAAAACAAAAGAATTTATAATCGTGTAAAACATCCTTTCCTTCTTCTTCTAAATATTTTTCTGCTATAATTTTAGGTTCTATATTTTTATAAGCCCATTCTAAACCTACTTTTTTATATTGGCAATGCTTCATCCATTTTCGCATTGTCTTTTTAGCTTTTTTAATATCTAATTTACTTTTATCTTTTACAATAATATTTAAGCTACTACCGTGTACACCTTTTAATACAAATTGATTAGGAAGTTGGTCAAAATCAATAGCGTCTACACTGTAATAAACATTGTACAATTCATTTAAATAAACATCGCCTATTTTTTCTGAAACATATGTTCTAACAGCAAATTTATCTGCCAACTGTGTTAAAAGTGGCACATGAAAATGCAACTTTAACCAAGTAATTTTTTCATTAAATTTTTTAGGGTTTTCTAGATTTAACTTCTCATCAGTATAATATCTATATCTAATTTTTAGCAATCTTTTATTAGGTAAAAATTTAAAATTTTTTAAAAGTCTGTAAGTTGATTTTTTAAATTTCATTTTGCTATTATAAGAAATTAAAATTTAAAATACTTTAAACGCTTTCGTATTTTAAACTTTCTAATAAGGTTAAGCGGTTTGCTTTTTAATAATTTTTGCTCATTATTATTTACAAAATCTTCAACAGCATCTATTACTCTTTCACTCGATTTTCCATCAAAATATGGGTGCTGTTTTAATGCAAATGATTCTATTTTTTTGATAAGTTTTTTTGGTCTTTTTATTGCTTTTTCTATTGCAGGCTTAATTTTACTGACTTTAGTAACATTTATAAAGCTTTTTTTAGGCTTTCTATTATTAAATGTAATTACTGGTTTTTTTTGAATAATAAATTCTGTAATTATTGAAGATGTATCGGTTAACATTACATCTGCATTTTTCAATGGAGCTAAATCCTCTAAAAAAGGAATAAAAGTAACGTTCTTATATGTATCTAATTCTTGAAACTTACGTACTATATCTTCATTCATTTTTGGATGTAAATTAACAATCCAACCCCAGTTTTCATTTTCAATAAGTTTAACTATTTCATTAAAAACATTATCATTATGTGCTAAACTTAAACGTTCTGTAAATGTAGAAGCTACAAAAATAACGGGTTTATGTGTCTTGGTATTATCTTCAATTGGAAACAAAATATCTACCTTAGACCAACCGGTTTCTACTACTTTAAAATTTTTATGTTTACGTGCTAATTTTTTAAACGTTTTTGTTGTTGAAGGTCCTTGTGTACAATACAAATCAAAAAAACCTCTAATTCTAAAATGTCCTTTCTCTTTACTTCGTTTATTTACACTAAAGCCGTGAAACAATTGCACTTTTATACCTGGGAAAAAATGTGGTACTTCATTACTTGCCACTAAAACTGCATCTGGTTTATAATCAACAACTTCATCAACAGTATTTAATAAGTTTTCTGTTGGTAGCAACTTTTTTTTACTCTCTTCTATTTCTGCAAACCAGGCAACCTGATAACCTCTTTTTAAGATTTCTTCTTGTAATGGTCTCACTATTGGAAAACCATAATCATATGATATATAAAGTAAAAATTTCATATTTTATTATAATAGTAAAACAAAAATAGTGTTTTCAAATTAGTTAATTAAAAAAGAATTTTAAATAATCTGTCATTTCTTAGAAAGAAGGAATCTTTCATAAAAAAAGCTGTTTTAATTTTTAAAAATTAAAACAGCTTTTATAAAAATATATTAGAATTATTTTTAAACAGCTACATCATTCTCACGAAGCGCATCGTTTAAAGAAGTTTTTTTATTGGTACTTTCTTTACGTTTTCCAATAATCATAGCACAAGGAACGTTAAATTCTCCAGCTGGAAATTGTTTTTTATAACTTCCTGGAATTACTACAGAACGCTCTGGCACTCTACCTTTCATCTCAATTGGTTCTGGTCCTGTAACATCTATAATTTTAGTACTCATTGTTAAAACAACACCAGCACCTAAAACAGCTTCTTTTTCTACATGAACACCTTCTACAACAATACAACGTGAACCTACAAAAACATCATCTTCAATTATTACCGGAGCTGCTTGTAAAGGCTCTAAAACACCACCAATTCCAACACCTCCACTTAAATGTACATTTTTACCAATTTGTGCACAACTACCAACTGTTGCCCAAGTATCTACCATAGTACCAGCGTCTACATAAGCACCAATATTAATATAACTAGGCATTAAAATTGCACCAGCAGAAATATATGAACCATGACGAGCAACAGCATGTGGAACCACACGAACTCCTTTTTCTTTATAACCTGTTTTTAATGGAATTTTATCATGGTATTCAAAACAACCAACTTCTATAGTTTCCATTTTTTGAATTGGGAAATACAAAACAACAGCTTTTTTCACCCATTCGTTTACTTGCCATCCTCCATCTATTGGTTCTGCAACTCTTAAAGTTCCTGCATCTAATAAAGCAACAACTTCTCTAATTGTATTTTGTGTAGCTTCATCTTTTAACAATGCTCTATCTTCCCAAGCATTTTCTATAATTTGTTTAATTTTTTCCATTCCTTTAGTTTTGTTAAAGCGCAAATATAAAATTAAAATACTTATATCTTTCAAAATGACTAAATTTGCACAACTTTAAAATTTCTGTTATTATTTTGGGACGTATTTTAGCTTTAGATTATGGTGAGAAAAGAACTGGTATTGCAGTAACTGATGAACTTCAGATTATTGCTTCAGGACTTACAACAGTTAACACTAATAAATTATTTTCTTTTTTAACCGAGTATTTAAAAAATGAAACTGTTGAATTATTTATTGTTGGTGAACCAAAACAAATGAACAATACTGCCAGCGAAAGTGAACAATTTATAAAACCATTTATAAAAAAACTAAGTACTACTTTTCCAAAAATTCCAATAAAACGTATTGACGAACGCTTTACTTCTAAAATGGCTTTTCAAAGTATGATTGACAGTGGTTTAAAGAAAAAACAACGACAAAACAAAGCATTAATTGATGAAATTAGTGCAACTTTAATTCTACAATCGTATTTACACTCAAAATAACAGAATACCTTTAAAAATTTAAAAAACAAGCTATAAATTACAACAAAAATTAGCCCATAAACTATTAAAATTTATGGGCTAATTTGAATTAACATTATTCTAAAAATTCTATTTTTATTTGATGCTTATTTTAAGTTTTTTTGAAATATTGTTCGAAGCATTTCCAACATAAATTTCATAAGTACCTTTTTCTAAACTCCAATCTGAAATAGTTTCATTATAATATGCCAAATCTTCTACTGCAATTGAAACCTCAACAGTTTCAGTTGAATTATTTTTTACTACAATTTTTTCGAAACCTTTAAGTTCTTTTGCAGCTCTTTTAACTTTTGATTTTGATTTACCAACATATACCTGAACAACTTCAGAACCAGTAATGGCACCAATATTAGAAACATCACAGGTAACTTTAATAATATCTGAAGAAGTGTATGTTTTTTTATCTGCACTTACATTATCAATATTAAAATTTGTGTAAGATAAACCATATCCAAAGGCAAAAAGAGGTTTAATTTTTTGAGTATCGTGCCATCTGTAACCAACTAATATATCCTCTTTATATTCCTGATATTCACCATTTCCAGGATATGAAATTTCACCAAAATGATGTGCAGAATTGTCAGTTAAATGTACTGGAAAAGAAAAAGGTAATTTTCCTGAAGGATTTACATCACCGCTAATAACATCAGCTAATGCATTTCCTGCTTCACTTCCTAGGTACCAACCTTGCATTACCGCATTTACCTTTGATAACCAAGGCATTGCAACTGCATTTCCACTTACTAAAACAACTCCAATATTTTTATTAACTTCAATCAATTCATCTAACAATTCTTCTTGTCCAAAAGGTAATCCATAATCTATTCTATCTCCTCCTTCACAATCTTGCTGATAATTTTTATTTAATCCTCCAAAAAAGAGTACTATATCAGCATTTTTAGCAACTTCAATAGCTTCATTTTTTAAAGCTTCAGCATCTAATTCTGAAGGAATAACTCTACCATATACAGGAGGTCCTGAAGCATAGCCTAAAGCATGAACAATAGTTGCATTTTTATAACGATCTTGCAAGCCTTTAAGTGGTGATATTTCATTTTTAGCTTTTAATTCTGAAGACCCACCACCAAGAGTCATTTTTCTAGTTGCATTTTCTCCAATTACTGCAATTGTCATTTTTTTTGATGGATCTATTGGAAAGAAAGAATTTTCATTTTTTAACAATACAATCCCTTCAGTAGCAATTTCACGTGCAACTTCAAGATGCTCATCATTATTAATTTTTCCAAATCCACGATTTTTATTCATATTGGTTCTAAACATTAAACGTAAAATTCTTCGAACTTTATCATCTACAATGCTTTCTTCAATTTCACCTTTTTTTATCATTTCTAAAAAAGGAGCTGCTAAATAATAATTATCATATGCATTAAGTGACGTTGAAGTTAACCCATCTGTACCTGTTCCCATCTCCATATCTAGACCATAAAGTGCAGCTTCTTTTGTATCATGCGTAGAACCCCAATCAGAAATTACAACACCATCAAATCCCCAATCTGTTTTTAAAATTTTATTTAATAATTTATGATGTGTAGTATGTTGTCCTCTAAATTGATTATAAGCACCCATTACAGACCACACTCCACCTTCTACAACAGCTGCCTTAAAAGCAGGTAAGTAAATCTCATATAATGCTCTATCACTAACTTTTACATTAATATGATCTCTCCATTGCTCTTGATTATTTAATACATAATGTTTTAAACATGCGGCTACACCATTTTCTTGTACACCATGAATATAAGGTACTACCATTTTAGAAGCTAAAAAAGGATCTTCTCCCATATATTCAAAATTACGTCCGTTTAATGGAGTTCTATAAATATTTACACCAGGACCTAATAATACATCTTTCTCTCTATACAAAGCTTCCTCACCAATACTAACACCATATTTTTTAGATAATTTAGGGTTAAAAGTTGCTGCTAAAGCTGTTAACGCTGGAAAAGCGGTTATAGAATCGTTTGTCCATTTAGCATAGCCCCAATTATCCCAATTTATTTCTCCTCTAACTCCGTGCGGACCATCAGACATCCAAACTTCAGGAATTCCTAACCTTCCAACCCCTGGAGTTGAAAACTTAGATTGTGCATGACACATTGCTACTTTTTCTTCTAAAGTTAGTAATGAGATTATACTATCAATTTTTAATTCTACAGCTCGATTTGTGTTACTTTTAGAAACAATTTCTTGCGCATAAATTCCAGAATTTAAAATTAACACTCCAAAAATTATTACAAATACCCCTACTAGTTTTAAACTATTTTGTCTATTCATTTTTTGTATTTACGTTTTTAATAAAATTTAGTCAAATTTAGTTATTTTCAATTAAAAAAGGTGTGCCTTTAATTGTAACTATTTCAGATACTACATTGTTGCTTTTTCTTCCTTTAGTTTCAGGTTGTTCACCTCCAACAGAAATTGAAATTTCCTCATTAATTACCACTTGCTGGTAATCTTTATTCACTATTGCTAGTTGTTTAGGAGTAACAGTAAATTCAACTGTTTTGGTTTCTCCAACATTTAGATGAATTCTATTAAACCCTAACAACAATCGGGTAGGATTTAATCCGTCATCTTTAAGTCTTGTTGCATATAATTGTACTACTTCTTCTCCGTTAAATTCTCCTTTGTTGGTAATATCGACTGATACTTTCAAATTTTGATTTGTTGAAATTTCTTTTTGTATTTTTAAATCTGAATATTTAAAGTTGGTATAACTTAACCCATAACCGAACGGATAAAGAGCTT
Organism: Lutibacter sp. A80; assembly: GCF_022429645.1. Lineage (GTDB taxonomy): Bacteria > Bacteroidota > Bacteroidia > Flavobacteriales > Flavobacteriaceae > Lutibacter. The sequence goes on along the minus strand of NZ_CP092480.1, from coordinate 459,633 downwards.
CTCCTTTAAAATAACGATAGGTTTTGCCTTTCATATCATACTCTGAAAATTCAGGGATATCATTAATATCTTTATAAAATGTTAAAGGCAATCTTCCAGCTGGATTATAATCTCCAAAAATTACATCTGCAATAGCAGTTCCTCCTGCCTGACCAGGATACCAAGCTTCAATAATTGCAGGTATATTATCATTCTCCCAATTTATAGCAACAGCACTTCCATTTAATAAAACTAATACCATTGGTTTTCCTAACTTATTTAATTTTTTCATTAAATCTGTTTGAGTTTTAGGAAGTTTAACATCTAATCTATCACCTCCAGAAAAACCATCAACTTTTACTTTCATTTCTTCACCTTCTAATAATGGACTTAATCCCATACACAAGACAATTAAATCCGATTTTTTTGCAATTTCAATTGCTTCTTGCTCTAAAGAATCTGTAGGTGCTTCCCATAAAAATCTCATAATAGCATAGTCTGTATTATTTTGCTTGTATTCTAGTTTTATTTTATATTTTTTACCAGCTTCTAGTGATACATATTCATATTCTTTTTTAGGATGATGTACATCTTCCCTTTCAACTAAAAGTTTATCATCTAAATATAATTTCATTCCTGAAAAAGCCTCACCACCTAATGCATATTTACCTGTTTTTTGCACACTTAAATACCCTGTCCAACGAACAGAAAAATGATCATATTTCATATCTGAAAAAGGAGCTTTAGTTCTCCAAATAAAATCAACATTTTTATCTATTTGAGAATGGTTTGGAGTTCCTTCACAATTTAAATTTGAATAATATGCAGCATTTAAACCATTTGTTTGTAAAGTTTCATCAGTAAATAATACAGATGTTGGTATGACTTCAAAAATTGGTAATCCTTCTGCTGTTTTACATCCAACAGCAAAGTTAACTTCAGCATCTGGTAATTTATCAATAATACCTTTTAAAGGTGTTATTGGATTTGAAGGGTATCCATTATAATTTCCTAATAAAACTTCTAAATCATCTGAATTTGGACCGATAACAGCTACTTTTTTAACATCTTTACTGAATGGTAATAAATTATTTTCATTTTTTAACAAGACTAAAGATTTTCTAGAAGTCTCTAAAGCCAATAACCTATGTGTTTCAGAATCAACAACATCATAGGGAATTTTCTCATATTTTACAGCTCCTTCTGGAGCAAATAAACCCAATTTCAATCGCGCTACAATTAATCTTTCTAAAGAAACATTTAATTCGTCTTCAGTAATATGTCCATTTTTTACAGCTTCAACAAGTGCTGGATAAGAATCTCCACAATTTAAATCAGTTCCAGCTTTTACCGCCATTGCAGCAGCTTCTTGCTGATTTTCAGAGACTTCATGAGCTCCTTTATTATAAAAATCTTTTATAGCCCAACAATCCGAAACTATATATCCTTTAAAACCCCATTTATTTCTTAATAAATCACTTAATTCAGTATTTCCACAACATGGTAAACCATCATAACTGTTATAAGCACACATTATAGAATATACACCAGCTTGTTTTATTACTTTTTCAAATTGTGGACTATAAGTATTTACCATATCATATGGCGTTGGAGTTACATTAAAACTATGTCTACTAATCTCTGGTCCACTATGAACTACAAAATGTTTTGCAGTAGCAATTAACTTATAATATGTTGGATCATCTCCTTGTAATCCTTTAATAAATTGCACACCAAGTTCTCCTGTCAAATAGGGATCTTCTCCATATGTTTCCATACCTCTACCCCATCTAGGATCTCTAAAAATATTAATATTAGGTGTCCAATATGTTAACCCTTGGTAAATTCCCCTTTTATTTCTACTTGCAAATTCGTGATGTTTTGCTCTTGCTTCGTCTGAAATTGCATTTGCAACTCTAAACATTTGTTGTTTATCCCACATTGCCCCCATACCAATGGCTTGAGGAAAAACTGTTGCTACACCTGCTCTTGCAACTCCATGTAAACATTCATTCCACCAATTATATTCTGGTATTTCTAGACGTTCAATTGCTGGAGATTCATAGCTCATTTGTGAAACTTTTTCTTCTAAAGTCATTAATGACACTAAATGTTTTGCGCGATTTTCAAAACTTTCATTAGGGTTTTTATAAGTCGGTTTATTTTCTTTACACGAAAAAACAATAATGGTTAAAATTATTAAAGAAATGTATTTTTTCATTTTTTTGCTGGGTTATTTATAGTTAAATTTAATATTTAACTATAAGAAATTTGGGTTAATTTGAATATTTTATTATTTATTATTAATACAAAAAACAACGTGTTTACCACGTTGTTTTTTATCTATTTAAAATACTAGTATTAGATATTAATAACCAGGATTTTGATCATCTTGTGTTAAAGCAGCATTTAAATCAATTTCTGTAATAGGTATTGGAAATAAGTCATTTTTAGTTGTATAACCAGTTCCAGCTAATTCTGAAGAAGCTTTGCCCCAACGAACTAAATCCCAAAAACGTTGACCTTCGTGCGCAAATTCTAAAAATTTATCTTGCATCATAGCTTCAAATAAAGCATCACCACTTAGTGAATTATCTAAAGCATCTAAACCTGCTCTTGATCTAACTTTATTTAATTCGATAATAGCTTTATCATCAGCACCTGTTTTGTTGTAGGCTTCAGCAGCTAAAAATAATACTTCAGCATATCTAAACAATCTCCAATTTACAGAATAATTCAACTCTTTTATACCTCCCTCACTTGTATCTGAATCTTTTGTAGCATATTTTATTCTAATAGCTCCATCGTATCCATAAATTTCAACAGGATTTCCGTCTTCATCTGTACTATTTACAGATCCACCTGCATCAACTAATTCTTGTTCAGTCATTATAGTTGCTGATCTACGTGCGTTTTCACCAGAAGATTCAAAAGCTGAAATTAATTTTGCTGAAGGGTAATTAAATCCCCAACCGTTTAACAATCCTACAGGAGCTATATCAAACTCACCACGAGGTCCCATTAATTGTACGTGTAAATTACTTTCCATTCTTCCTCCCCACGCAACATTTCCCCAATCATAAGCATTTGTAGCAACGAATCCTATTTCTAATAAAGATTCAACTCCAAATTCTCCATCAACAGACCAAACATCTTCACTGGTTGCTGCTAATCCATAATTAGGATTAGAAATAACAGATTCTAAGTAATTAAGTGCTTCAGAATATTTTTCTTGAAAAACTAATACTTTTCCCATTAATGCTTGTGCAGATGCTTTTGAAACTCTAAAATCTTGAGCTAAGGCACCTCTTGTTGGTAATCCGTTTATAGCTTCTGTTAAATCTGCTTCTACTTGTGCATATATTTCTGACCTAGGACTTTTTGGAATTGCAAAAGCTTCAGAACTTAATTCAGATGGATTAACCAATCGTAAAGGCACATCACCCCACATTGTTGTTAATTCAAAATAACACCAAGCTCTCATAAATTTTGCTTCTGCTAATACAGCTGCTTTATTTGACAATTCGCTAAGTTCTACATTTTCAATAATAGTATTTGCCAATGCAATTGTACGGTAATGTAAATTCCAAACACTTGTAACAGCAGGGTTTGATACAGATAAATTAACATAATCATTAATTTCTACTAATGGAACTTGATCTGTAGCAGAACCACCTCCACAATTAACATCATCTCCTGGTAACATTTTTACAAAATAAGCACTAGACCAATCTTTTGCATAATTGTACTGCATTAAATCATACAAACCTATTAAAGCTTGTTCCGCATTTTCTTCTGTATTGAAGAATGTCGAGGCATCTAAAACTCCAACTGGTGGAATTTCTACAAAGTCTTTACTACATGAAACACTTATTAAAAGTATAACTATAGTACTAAAAATTATTTTTTTCATATTTATATAAATGTTTTTTTATTAAAAATCTAATGACAGTCCAAACATAATTTCTCTAGGTATTGGATAGAAACCTCTATCTACACCAATACTATTATCTGAAAAACTACCTGCTTCAGGATCTAAACCTGAAAATTTAGTAAATGTAAAGTAGTTATCCATTGAAACATAAACTCTTAATCGTTTTAAAGAAATCTTTTCAATTAATTCATCTGCAAAAGTGTATCCTAATTGTAATTGTTTAATTCTCATATAAGAACCATCTTCAACAACTAAATCTGATTGATATGCATCTATAGCATTTGCAGCACCTGGCATAGAAGCATTATCTCCTGCTTGTGTCCATCTATCTGTAAACCAATTTACTGGTTTATTTGTAAAAGGACGTGATGGTTGGTGGTATGCAGCAATAATCTCGTTTCCTGCAACACCTTGGAACATAAGATTAAAATCGAAATTTTTGTAACCTAAAGATATATTACCTCCATAAATTAAATCTGGATGAGGTGACCCAATAAATGTTTTATCATTCGCTGTAATTCCGGCATTTCCATCAGTTTCAACGTAAATAGGAGCTCCTGTTGCAGAATCTATTCCATCTGTTTTATATCCATAAAAATACCATACTGGATATCCTTCTTCAAATCTTGTAACTCCGTCACCATTTGATGGTGCTGTAGCTCCTTGTAATGGAGAAGGTACAATTACATCCGTTACTTCATTATCTAAAGTAGAGAAGTTAAAATTAACTCCATAACTCAATCCACCATCAGTAGTATCATTCCATCCTGCTTCAAATTCAAGACCTGTATTTTTAATAGTACCACCATTAATAGCTCCAACAGTTTGACCTAATGAAGGTGGTGCAATAATATTTCCATCAGGAATAATTAAATCTTTCGTAGTTTTATTATACCAATCAGCTCCAAAATTAAATCTACCATTAAACGCTCTTAAATCAACACCTATATCGGTTTGTTCTGAACGTTCCCAAGTTAAACTAGGGTTTGCTAAGTCTCCAGGTGTTACACCTGTTACACCTTCATAAACAACTGGAACAGTACCATCAACAGTTCTAAATACTTGAATATCTCCATTACCTGCTAAGTTAGCATCTGAACCATTTTGTCCCCAACTTGCACGAAATTTAAAATAATCTATAGCGCTATCTTCATTCCAAAAGTCTTCTTTTGAAAGTACCCATCCAGCTGAAACAGCAGGGAAATATCCTCCTTTGTTAGATGTAGGGAAAACACTTGAAGTATCATATCTTAAAGAACCTTCAAACATATATTTTCCTGCAAAATCATATGATAATCTTCCGTAAACAGAGTTCATGTTTTTTTGGTAAATACTTCCACCAATTTTATCATTATCTCTATTAGTAAAGTCGAAATATGTAAACTCTTCAGATTCTTGAGCTACTTCTCCACCTTGTAATGAATAATAAGGATTTTTAATTTTTTCAGCAGAATATCCTAATAAAGCTGAAAAGTTATGATCTCCTACTTGTTTTGAATAGTCTACAAAATTTTCCCACAACCATCTAGAGTTTCTACTTAAATTATCATTTAAAGTTACTTGTGAATTTTGCTCTTCAGATGAAACATAATAAATAGGTGTCCATCTACTATCAATGGTATTAGATCTCTCATATCCTAATCTAGATGTAAAATTTAATCCTTCAGCTAATTTAAATTTAGCAAATACAGATAATAATATTTTATCAGTATCTATTCCACCTCTATAAATATAGTTGGAAGACGCAACTGGATTTATTACCTCTCCAGTAGAATATGTTGGATAACCATAAACATTCCCATTACTATCTGTCATTGCAGTTCCATTTGCAACACCATCAGCTGCTCTTGAAGGTAAAGTACCAGAATAAATTACTGGAGTTAGCGGGTCAATTAATAACATACTGTTAATAGGACTTCTATATGAATCATCTTCTGAAATTGGAGAATTTGCAATATTTGTATAAGTAATATTTGCACCAATTTCTAACCATTCTTTTACATCACTTTTAACATTTAAACGTGTTGTATATCTTTTGTAATTATTATCCTCTCCAACTGTTCCATCTTGATCTAAGTATGAACCCGATAAATAATAAGATGTTTTTTCAGTTGCTCCAGAAAAACTAACATCATAACGTTGAACAAATGAATTATTAAAAGTTTCATCAATCCAATTAGTATTAATACCATTATCAACTACTGTAGCTTCACCTGCTTCGTTCATATAAGTTACAAATTGGCTAGCATCCATTAACTCCATTTTTGTATTTACAGATTGAGATCCTAAACTAGAGCTAAAACTAATAATTTGTTCACCTATTTTTCCTTGTTTAGTTGTAATAATTACAACACCATTTGCTCCTTCTGTACCATAAATTGCAGAAGAGGCTGCATCTTTTAAAACTTCAATATTAGCAATATCACTAGGAGCAATATTATCCATTGAGCTTACTTTCATACCATCTACAATATATAAAGGATCTGAATTACCGTTTGAACCTGCTCCTCTAATTCTCACTTTTGCTCCAGAACCTGGAGAACCTGAAGAAGAAACAACAGTTACACCTGAAACTCTACCTTGTAAAACTTGTTCTACACGTGGGCTCGATGAATTTTCAATTTCTTTAGAATCTAAACTAGAAATTGCACCAGTAACTAAGCTTTTCTTTTTAGTTCCATAACCAATAACAATTACTTGATCTAAAACATCTGACTGTTCAATAAGAATAACATTAATAACTTTTTCACCATTTACATTAATCTCTTTTGTTCCATACCCAACATAAGAAATTTCTAGTACAGCATCTGGTGCTACATCTTCTAAAATGTATTTACCATTAAAATCTGAAGTTGTTCCATTACTCGTTCCTTTTACTATTATACTAGCTCCTGGCAATGGACCGTTTGAGTCCGAGATTGTTCCTGAAACACTCTGCGCGTGTGCCACAACACCTAGCAAAAAGCTTCCAAGAATTAGGATTTTTTTTAACATTTGATTTTTCATAAAAAATTTGATTTAATTATTCTTTAGTTTATTTGTGTTAATTAATTATTAAGATTTTAATTAATACATTCACAAATTTATAGAAGATGTTAACATAATATTAATATAATATTGTCACTTTTTTATATATTTACGACAATATAACATACAAATAGGACAAAATAATACATTATTATAGCTATGATTGCCAATGCCCACAGAGAAATAACACGTTTAATTCCAGAAGACAGTTTTTTGGTTGAAGAAAGAGTAAAAGATGATTTTGATTTCCCCATTCATTTTCACCCAGAATATGAATTAAATTTTATTTATAAAGGAAAAGGAGTAAAACGAATTATAGGTGATCATTCTGAAAATATTGAAGATATAGAACTTGTATTAGCAGGTCCTAATATTGTGCATGGTTGGAAACTTCATAAATGCACTTGTAAAGAAATCTATGAAATTACAATTCACATTCATCAAGATTTATTAAATGAAAAAACATTATCTCGTAGAATTTTTAAACCTATTAAAGATATGTTTTCTAGATCTAAACATGGAATACTTTTTTCTCGAGAAACTACATTAAAAATAATGCCTAGATTAATGATGCTTACTCGTATTTCTGGAATTGAATATTATTTAGAATTTGTTTCTATTTTAAATGATTTAGCTAAATCTGAAAATCAAAGAATGCTTTCTAATTCAAGTGCTGAAAAAGAAGATTTTCACAATAGCGATAAGATTAAAAAGGTATATGACTATATTCAAGAAAATTTTAATAAAACAATAACATTAGGCGAAATATCTGAATTGGTAAATATGAGCCCTGTATCTTTTAATAGATTTATTAAAAAACGTACCGGTAAAACATTTGTTAGTTATATTAACGATACACGTATTAGCTTTGCTTCACATTGGCTTTTAGAAACTGATTTAACTATTGGAGAAATTGCATTTAAATGCGGATTTAATAATATTGCCAATTTTAATAGGTTGTTTAAAAAATCTAAAAATTGTACACCTAAAGAGTTTAGAGAACAATTTGTAGGAATACAAAAAGTATTATAGTACCTGAATACTATAATACTTTTATCAGTATAAAAAAAACTAACTCAAACTATCCCATAATTACTTTAATTTCATGGGATTTTCCTTTTTCTAAAATAGGTATTATATTGGTTGTGATTGTTTCTCCATTAACAATCATCTTCTCAACTCCTTTACTAACATTATTAGGGTTTAAAACTTCAATATTATAAATGGCCCCTCTAAATTCTCTTTTCATTTTAAATCCATTCCATTTTGAAGGAATACAAGGATTTATTAAAAGTCCATTATAATCTGGTTTTATGCCTAAAATATACTGAGTAATTGTATAAAAATTCCAAGATGCTGTTCCAGACAACCAAGAGTTTTTTGCTTCTCCAGGTTTAAATGCTTCTTTACCAGCAATCATTTGACAATATACATAAGGCTCAACTTTGTGCAACTCTGAAATATCTTCTAAAAAACTTGGAGCTATTTTTGTATAATAATCGTAAGCATTATCTCCACGACCTAGCATTGTTTCTCCAATCATTATCCAAGGATTGTTATGGCAAAATATACCTCCATTTTCTTTATATCCTGCTGGATAAGTAGAAATTTCACCATATTCTATCTTGTATTCTGTAAAAGCAGGACTGTTTAATACAATACCATATTCACAATCTAAATGTTTTTTAACTGAATCTAACGATTTCTCTACCAAGCCTTCTTCTTTACCGATTTCAGCCATAGTACACCAACCTTGTGATTCTATAAAAATCTTTCCTTCTTCATTTTCATTTGAACCTACTTTTTTACCATAATAATCATAAGCTCTTAAATACCATTCACCATCCCAACCATCTTTTTTAACGGCTTCAATCATATTATCTACATGAACTTGTGCTTCTTCGGCTTCTTTAGTTTTCCCAATAATATTACATAGTTTAATATATTCTTTTCCATATACTACAAACAAACCTGCAATCATTAAAGATTCTGCCTTGCTATCTTTTTTATTTCCTGTAGTTTGAAAAGATTCATTAGGATCTTTAGAAAAGCAACTTAAATTTAAACAATCATTCCAATCAGCTCTTCCTATTAAAGGTAATTGGTGTGGTCCTAAGTTATTTACAACGTGGTAAAATGAAGCTTTTAAATGGTCGAAGTGTGATTTAGCTCTTGATGCATCATTATCAAAAGGAACCATTTCATCTAACAATGTAAAATCTCCAGTTTCTTTAATATATTCTGTAGTTGAAAGAATTAACCATAATGGGTCATCATTAAAATTACCTCCAATTGCTGCATTTCCTTTTTTTGTTAATGGCTGGTATTGGTGGTAACAAGAACCATCTTCAAATTGAGTAGATGCTATATCAATTATTCTTTCACGTGCTCTTTCTGGTATTTGGTGTACAAAACCTATTAAATCTTGATTTGAATCTCTAAAGCCCATTCCTCTTCCAATTCCAGACTCAAAGAATGAAGCAGAACGAGACATATTAAAAGTAACCATACATTGGTATTGATTCCATATATTCACCATTCTATCTAACTTATCCTCTCCAGATTCAATATTAATTTTACCCAATAAATTATCCCAATAAACTCTTAATTCATTATATGCTTCAGTTACTTTTTCAACGGTATCATACTTAGTAATCATTTCCTTTGCAGGATTTTTATTAATTACTCCTTTACTTTCCCATTTATTATCTTCATCAACTTCTACATAACCTAACATAAAAATAAAGTCTTTTTCTTCGTTAGGTTGCAATTCAATTTCAATATAATGTGACGCTATTGGAGACCATCCATGCGCAACTGAATTTTTAGATTTCCCTTCAGAAACTACTTCTGGATCATCAAAACCATTATACAAACCTATAAATGAATCTCTATCTGTATCAAACCCATTAATTTGCTGATTTACAGAGTAAAAAGCATAATGATTTCTACGTTCTTTAAATTCTGTTTTATGATAGATTACCGCATCTTCTATTTCAACTTCTCCTGTATTAAAATTTCGTTGAAAATTTGTCATATCATCTTCTGCATTCCAAAGTGCAAATTCTATAAAAGAAAACAACTTTAACTTTTTAACTTTAGAAGTGGTATTTTTAAGACTAACTTTCTGGATTTCACCCAAAAAATCCAAAGGAATAAATTGTAAAACTTCTGATTCTACACCATTTTTAACTCCTTTAAATTTAGTATAACTCATACCATGACGGCATTCGTAACTATCTAACTTTTCTTTTGCTGGTTTCCAACTTGGAGACCAAGTTGTATCACCATCTTTAATGTAAAAATATTTTCCACCAGTATCAACTGGTACATTATTATATCTGTAACGTGTTAACCTTCTAAACTTAGCGTCTTTATAAAAAGTATATCCTCCTCCAGTATTAGATGTTAATGAGAAAAAAACATCATTACCTAAGTAATTAATCCAAGGATAAGGTGTTTTTGGGTTTGTAATTACATATTCTCTATTAGCATCATCGAAATAACCGTATTTCATTTTTTTAAATTTTAATCCTTAATAATTTATTCTTTAAGTCTTCGCGTATTTAATTCAATCGTAATTTCATTAAGTTTCTTTTGTGTAAGCGGGTACAAAAACATTAGACCTGCTGCTATTACTGTAATAATAGCTGGCACCCAACTCATTAACATAATAATTCCAGGAAACGCACCTTGTATTGCTGCTGTGTCTTGTCCATTGTAATGAAAAGCTCCTAAAATTAATCCAATTATTGCACCTGCAATTCCTCCACCAAATTTAGTTGCAAAGGAACCAGCAGAATATATTAATCCAGTAGCTCTACGTCCATTTTTAAATTCTGAATAATCTGCAGCATCACCAAGCATAACAAAAAACAAAGTAGGAAACATTGCTGCAGCAAATTCAGATACAATACCTATTATAAAAATAGCTTCTATATCTGTTGGTCCACAAAACATTAATAAAGCATTTACACCACCTGAAAAAAGCAATGCATATATAAATAAATTTCTTTTTCCTAATTTATTTCCTAGTGGCGCAGTTACCATTGCACCTAATACTGAAGCTAACATTAAACCTATTAAGAATGATGCAGCCAATAATTGATTGTTTAAATAATGTGTAAAATAAATAATTACAATTCCTTGTTTTATAGAATTATAGATATTGAATAATAAGCCAATAACTAATAAAACTAACCAAGGTTTATTTGAAATTAAATCTTTAAAATCTTTCTTTAAATTATTTTTTTGTGTTTTTGGAGGTTGTACTCTTTCTTTAGTTGTATAAAAAGTAATAAACATTAAAATAGCTAGTAAAACAGACATTATATACATTGAATTACTATAACCTTCTTTTTGATCTATTATAAAAATATTGCTTTCAGATAAGTTGTTTTCACCTTGAACAATAAAAGCATATTCTTCATTTGCCTCCATTGAAAAACTTTTTCTATTTGTTGGAATATTATCGGTAGCAGCCATTTTAGCATCATCCCAAATAAATTCAGCAATACCATCTTCAGTTTTAATATTAACATTATCTACATCTTTTGAAGTAGAAACTGTTACTCTATACTTTTCATTTTCTAATTTAGAAACTTCAATATCCGGATTAATATTACCATAATAGGCTACTAAAAAAAGTAAAGCTCCTTGCACTAACATACCTCCTCCAAAAGCACCAACCATTCTAAAAGATCCTAAACTAGTTCTTTCCTTATCGTCACCAGTCATTACCGCCATAAGAGCCCCATAAGGAATATTATTAGCTGTATAAATTAATGTGAAAAATATATATGTAATATAAGCGTAAATAATTTTTCCAGTAGAACTTAAATCTGGACTTGTAAATAATAGAGATAAAATTGCAGCTAAAGGAATAGCTGTCCATAAAATCCATGGACGGAATTTTCCGTATTTAGACTTTGTTCTGTCTCCAATAATTCCCATTAAAACATCACTAATTCCATCGCTAAAACGCGCTACTAACATTAGCATACCAACCGTAACAGGACTCAATCCAAAGACGTCTGTATAAAAAATAAATAAAAAGGTTGCCACTCCTCTCCAAGCAATATTTGCTGCACCATCTCCTAATGCATAGCCTATTTTTTCTTTTAACGATAGTTTATTATCCTTAGTCATTTGCCTTTTTATTTTTATTCATTATTTATTCAATTGAAATATTAAAACACAAATACAGTATTAAAATTAATTGCAGTATTTTAGTTGTATACTTACATGTTACATTATATATCTAACACAATTATTATCTCATATAGAAATAATAATTATCGATTTTCAAAATTAAATAACAATTAAAAAACCTAATGATACTATTTTGTCTTTTTCATAACTATTTTTTATAACTTTTTAAAATATAGCAGCTATTTACATTAAATTTCAAGTATTTAAAGATAATTTCTTATTAGTTATACTTTAAAACAATAAAGTTTCACAAAAATATAGCATAGATTCATAGTTTTGTAAATTATAATTCTCAACGTTTTATTATTAATTCAAACTTTCGTACTTTTGCAATCCAAAAAAAAGAGTATGATTTTACCTATAGTAGCTTACGGAGATCCAGTTTTAAGAAAAGTTGGTATTGATATAGATAAAGACTATCCAGATTTAGATATTCTTATCGAAAATATGAAAGAAACAATGGTAAATGCAAATGGCGTTGGTTTAGCAGCACCACAAATTGGAAAAGCTATTAGGTTGTTTATTGTAAATGCAACTCCCTTTAGTGAAGATGATGAATTAGAAACTGAAGAACGCAAGTTCTTAGCTTCTTTTGATAAGGTATTTATAAATGCTAAAATTTTAAAAGAAGAAGGTGATGAGTGGGCTTTTAACGAAGGCTGTTTAAGCATTCCTGATATTAATGAAGATGTTTTTAGACAAGAAAAAATTACCATCGAATATTTTGATGAAAATTTTGAAAAACATACAGATGTTATTGATGGTCTTGCGGCAAGAGTTGTACAACACGAATATGACCATATTGAAGGTATTTTATTTACGGATAAAATTTCTTCATTAAAAAAACGATTAATTAAAAAGAAACTAGAAAATATTTCAAAAGGGAAAATAAATCCAAAATATAGAATGAGATTTCCCTTATTAAAAAGAAAATAACTATATGGAATTAAAAGACATTGTAGCTGTAAACGGTAAACCAGGTTTGTATGAAATTAAAGCACAATCTAAAGGTGGAATTATTGTAGAATCTTTATTAGATGGTAAAAAATTTCCAGTAACTGTTACACATAATATTAGTGCCTTAAACGAAATTGCTATTTATACATATGAAGAAGAAGTACCACTTCGTATAATATTAAAAAGTATTGGTGAAAAAGAAAATGGTAAAGAAGCAATTAGCCATAAAGAAAGTGGTAAAGTATTAACTTCTTATTTTAGAGAAATTTTACCAAACTTTGACGAAGAACGTGTTTATACTTCAAACATTAAAAAAGTATTGCAATGGTATAATTTATTAGCTTCAAAAAATTTCGATTTTACAGCAATTACTGAAGAAGAACAAGAAACAGAAGAAGCTTAATTATGAATTCCCGAGAACAACAGTTAAAAGCATTTGGTCGTTTATTAGATATTATGGATGAATTGCGTTTAAAATGTCCTTGGGATAAAAAGCAAACTTTTCAATCACTGCGCCATTTAACAATTGAAGAAACTTATGAATTAGGCGATGCTATTCTTAATAACGATTTAGAAGAAATTAAAAAAGAATTAGGCGATGTATTACTTCATATAGTTTTTTACGCAAAAATTGGTTCAGAAACAGATAGTTTTGATATTGCTGATGTTGCAAATGAAATTTCAGAAAAATTAATTTATAGACATCCTCATATTTACGGTGATGTTACCGTAGAAAATGAAGCAGAAGTAAAACAAAATTGGGAACAACTAAAACTAAAAGAAGGTAAAGAATCTGTTTTAGAAGGTGTTCCCAAATCTTTACCTGCAATGGTTAAAGCTAACCGTATACAAGATAAAGTTGCTGGCGTAGGCTTTGATTGGGAACAACCTGAACAAGTTTGGAAAAAAGTTCAGGAAGAACTTACAGAATTAAACGAAGAGATTAAAAAAGGTAATACAGACTCTATAGAAGCTGAATTTGGAGATGTATTATTTTCTATGATTAATTATGCTCGTTTTATTAAAGTTAACCCAGAAAACGCTTTAGAACGCACTAACAAAAAATTTATTAATAGGTTTCAATATCTAGAAAAAGAAGCTAAAAAAATTAATAAATCACTTCATAAGATGTCTTTAAAAGAAATGGACGTTTTTTGGAATGAATCTAAAAAGTTCTATAAATAATTTATAACTTAGCATAGAAGTCCAAATTAAAACTATGCTATATAAAGCCAATTCACCAGAAGAATACATCGCTCAACTTCCAGAAGATCGTGCTTTTTATTTTAAAAAATTAAGAGCAACTATTTTAAACAGCATTCCAAAAGGTTTTAAAGAAGAAATAAGCTATGGTATGATTGGTTATGTAGTACCTAAAAGCATATATCCAAATGGATACCATTGCAATACAAGTTTACCACTTCCTTTTGCTAGTATTGCATCCCAAAAAAATTTTATTGCATTATACCATATGGGAATTTATGCAAATAAGGAATTATATGATTGGTTTGTTTTTGAATATCCAAAACATTGCAAGCGTAAATTAGATATGGGTAAAAGTTGTATTAGGTTTAAAAAACCCGAAGAAATCCCTTTTGAATTAATTGCACAATTAATGCAGAAAGTTTCTGTTAGTAACTGGATTAATTTATATGAAAACACTATTAAAAAAAATAATTAATAATGGATAATGTATTAATAATAACCGGAGGAAATAAAGGTTTAGGCTATGGTTTATCTAAAGAATATCATAAAAAAGGCTATCGCGTAATATCAATTTCACGTAATAAAATTCCGAAACAATACGCTTTAGAACAATACCAATGTGATCTTAGTAAAAGTGAAGCTATAGAAGATACCGTAAATGAAATATTTTCTCAACTAGATAAAGACACTACCAAAGTACTAACATTAATAAATAATGCTGGTGACTTAGGAAATGTAAAAACCTTAGAGAAAATTGCTCCTGAAGAAATAAGTTATACTATTAGAGTAAATTTAATAGCTCCATTAATTTTAAATTCATTATTTATTAAACTTTCTAAAAACTGGGATTGTAAAAAGAAAATTATTAATATTTCTTCTGGTGCAGCCATCAAACCTTACGAAAGTTGGTCTATGTACTGTGCGTCTAAAGCTGGTGTTGATATGATGACAAAAGTAATTGCTAAAGAGCAAAAAGAAATTAAAAATGGAGTTGATATTGTTTCAATTTATCCTGGAGTTGTAGATACAAACATGCAAGAAAAAGTTAGAGAAATACCCAAAGAAGATTTTAAATCTGTACAACGTTTTATTAATTTTTACGAGAACGGAGAATTATTTACTCCTAAACAAGTTGCAAAAATGATTTATCAACTTGATACAAAAGGTAAATTAAAAAATGGTCGTATTTTAGATGTTAGAAATTTATAAAAAAAAGCAGCCAATTGGCTGCTTTTTTTATTAGAATTTTTTTGGATTTTTAACTTTTTGCTTTGTAAGTGCAATTTTAATTACCTCACTCATATCAGAAACATAATGGAATTTTAATCCTTTTACGTAAGTTTCTTTTATTTCAAGTATGTCTTTTTCATTTTCTTTACACAAAATAATTTCAGTAATATTTGCTCTTTTGGCTGCCAATATTTTTTCTTTAATACCTCCAACTGGTAAAACTTTACCTCTTAAAGTAATTTCGCCTGTCATAGCTAATCTAGATTTAACCCTACGTTGTGTAAATACAGATACTAAAGATGTTAACATTGCAACTCCAGCACTTGGTCCATCTTTAGGTGTTGCACCTTCTGGAACGTGAATATGTACTTTATATTCGTCTAAAATTTTAGGATCAATATCAAAATTTTCAGCATTAGCTCTAATATATTCCATTGCTAAAGTTGCAGACTCTTTCATTACTTTACCTATATTACCTGTAATAGAAAGTCCTTTTCCTTTAGATACAATAGATTCTATAAATAAAATATCTCCACCAACACTAGTCCAAGCTAACCCTGTAACAACACCAGCAACATCATTACTTTCGTATTTATCACGTTCTAAATGAGATGCTCCTAAAACTTTTTCAATAGTTTCGTTTGTTATTTTTACATCGTAGGTTTCTTCCATTGCAATAGATTTGGCAGCATAACGCACCATTTTAGCAATTTGTTTTTCTAAACCACGAACACCAGATTCTCTTGTATAAGCTTCTACAATTTTTTCTAATTGCTTCTTCCCTATTTGAATTTGCTTTGCTGTTAAACCGTGTTCTTTTATTTGTTTTGGTAATAAATGACGCTTAGCTATTTCTACTTTTTCTTCAATAGTATAACCAGACACATTTATTATTTCCATTCGATCTCTTAACGCCCAAGGAATTGTAGATAAATTATTTGCTGTAGCAATAAATAGTACTTTAGAAAGGTCGAAATCTAACTCTAAATAATTATCGTAAAAAGTAGTATTTTGTTCTGGATCCAATACTTCTAGCATTGCAGAAGATGGATCTCCGTTATGACTAGATGATGCTAGTTTATCAATTTCATCTAAAACAAAAACTGGATTTGAAGTTCCTGCTTTTTTCAAATCTTTTATAATTCTTCCTGGCATTGCACCAATATACGTTTTTCTATGCCCTCTAATTTCAGCTTCATCTCTTACACCTCCTAAAGACATTCTAACATATTTTCTACCTATAGATTCTGCAATAGATTTTCCTAAAGAAGTTTTACCAACACCTGGAGGACCATATAAACAAATAATTGGAGATTTCATATCTCCTTTTAATTTTAAGACGGCCAAATGCTCTATAATTCTTTCTTTCACTTTTTCTAAACCAAAGTGATCGCGATCTAATATTTTTTGAGCTCGTTTTAAATCAAACTTATCTTTAGAATATTCATTCCAAGGTAAATCTAATAATAAATCTAGATAATTACGCTGTACAGAATATTCTGCAACTTGTGGATTCATACGTTGTAAACGCCCTAATTCTTTTTCAAAAGTCTCTTTTACTTCTTTACTCCATTTTTTAGATTTGGCTTTTTCTCGCATTTCATCTAACTCCTCATCGTATGAAACTCCTCCTAATTCTTCTTGAATGGTTTTTAACTGTTGATGTAAATAATACTCACGTTGTTGCTGATCCATATCAGAACGTGTTTTAGATTGAATTACGTTTCTCAACTCTAAACGTTGTAATTCTTCATCCATTTTTTTTAACGTAAGTAAAGCTCTTTCTTTTAAGTTTTCTGTTTCTAAAAGTTCTTGTTTTTCCGATACTTTTAGGTTCATATTGGAAGACACAAAATTGATTAAAAAAGGCTTACTTTCAATATTTTTAATAGCAAATGAAGCTTCAGATGGTAAATTCGGATTTTCTTTAATAATACGAATTGACATTTCTTTAATTGAGTCTATAATAGCATCAAACTCAGGCTCAAGTTCTTGTGATCTATCTTCTTTTCTTGATTTAGCTATTGCCTTTAAATATGGTTTTTCCTGAACAAAATTATCAATTTCAAAAGGTTTTTTCCCTTGAATAATAACCGTAGTATTTCCATCAGGCATTTTTAACATACGCAAAATACGAGCTACAGTTCCTACTTTATGTACATCATTTATTGTTGGGTCTTCTACAGCTTCATTTTTTTGGGCTACAACACCAATTATTTTATTTCCTTTATTTGCTTCCTTTATAAGTTGAATAGATTTATCTCTACCTGCTGTTATTGGAATTACAACACCTGGAAATAAAACTGTATTTCGTAAAGGTAATATTGGCAATACTTCTGGAACATCTTCTCTATTTATTTCCTCTTCGTCTTCAGGAGTCATTAAAGGTATTAAATCAGCATCTTCATCTAAAATATTCTGAAGTGACATATTGTCTAAATTTAAAAATTTCGATTTACTCATAGTTTATTTTGGGTCATTTTGTCATTTAAAAGTTTTCTATTAAAAAAACATTTTACACAAAATTATTTTATTTTTCTAATTATCAATGTTTTAAAATATAAAAATATTTATACTCATACAATAAATTTCAATTGTTGTGCCAAATAAGAATTACTCATAAAATAATTATTGTAATTTTAATAAAAAGTGTAACAGTTTAAAAAATCGATTGTCTTTTAGGTAACAATTAATTTTGAAAGTAATAAACCAACATAGCAACTCATTAATTGAAAAATGCAAAAACGGAGATACATCCGCACAATTTGCAATATACAAACAATACTATAAAGCTATGTATAATACATCTTTTAGAATTGTAAATGATTGTTTTGAAACTGAAGATATTATGCAAGAATCTTTTTTAGCTGCTTTTACAAAATTACATACCTTTAGTCAAAATGTAACCTTTGGGGCTTGGCTAAAAAGAATAGTAATTAATAACAGTATTACAGCTTTAAAGAAAAATAATAAATTAAATACGGTACCAATTGAAAATACTGTTACAGCAGAAATTAATGATGAAATACCTGATTATAACGAATTAAATGTTAAAAATATTTTAGCCGCTTTAAATACTCTAAAAAATAATTATAAAGTAGCTTTAACACTATATTTAATTGAAGGTTACGATTATGAAGAAATTGCTCAAATAATGGATATTTCTTATGAAAATAGTAGAACTACCATTTCAAGAGCAAAAAACAAATTAAGATACCTTTTAGCAAGTGAAAATGAAAGACAATATAGATAACATATTTAAAAATTTAGAAAACACATTTGATGTAGAAGAACCGAAAATTGGACATTTTAATAGGTTTGAAGCTAAATTAAATCAACCAAAAAACAAGTCTTCTAAAAATAAATTTAAACTGTATTCTATAATTACAGTTGCTGCATCTGTAGTATTACTTTTTGGAGTATGGTTAGGCTCTTCAATCTCAAACAAAGGGATGGAATTAGCAAGAGTTTCTACAGAAATGGAAGAAACACAGAGTTACTTTGCAACCACAATTAAAAAAGAGCTTTTACTTATTGAAAAAGAACGAAACAGCACAACTGAACAACTGATTAACGATGGTTTAAAACAACTAGAAATATTAGAACAACAATACAAACTACTTACTGTAGAACTAAAAGAAAGTACAGAAGATAAACGAATTATTTATGCTATGGTTTCCAATTTTCAACAACGTATTGAAATATTACATAGTGTATTAACTCAAATAGATGATGTAAAACAATTAAAAACGCAAGACAATGAAAAATTTATATAAAACAATAATCATATTATTCTTAATTCCTTTAACTATTTCTGCAACAGAAAGAAAAGATAAATACACTAAAAGTAAAATACTTAAAAAAGAATATTCTGTAAACAACAATGCTACTTTAAATATAACCAATAAATACGGAAATATAGGTATTGCAACTTGGAACGAAAACAAAATTGCTATTGAAGTTACTATAACTACTAATGGTTATGATGAAGAAAAAGTAGAAGAAAAATTAGAAAAAATTAATGTTAATTTTGACGGAAATCCAGACAATGTTACTGCAGAAACTATTATTGAAAAAACCTCAAGTTCTTGGAATTTATTAAAATGGGGAAAAAGTAATAATATAAATATTGAAATTAATTATTTAATTCAAATGCCAGTGAGCAATAATGTGAATTTAACAAACGATTATGGAGCTATAAACATCGATAATTTAGAAGGAAGCGCTAAAATTAACTGCGATTACGGTAAAATAACCATTGGAGAATTATGGAATACACATAATTATATAAACATTGATTACACCAACAATTCAACTATAGATTTTATACAAAATGGAACTATTAATGCAGATTATTCTACACTGCATATAGACAAATCAAATAGCGTTAAATTAAACGCAGATTACTCACATTTGTCATTTGGAAAGATTGCTCTTTTAAAATACAACTGTGATTATGGAAGCTTAAAAATTGAAGATGCTTTTGATATAACTGGAAATAGCGATTATATGCATACTTCAGTTAAAAAATTAAGAGGTACTGGAGATTTTGATATGGATTATGGTTCTTTAAAACTATTAGAATTGGGAGATGAATTTAAAAATATTACCATAAATTCTTCTTATACAAACACTAAAATTGGGGTAAAACCAACTAATAATTTTTCAATAAATACAAGTTTAAATTACGGGAATTTAAAATATAGAGATGGTTTTACTATTAATAAAGAGATTGTAAAAACAACTTCTAAATACTACGAAGGCTATTATAACTCAGCAAATACATCGAGTAATATTACTATAAAATCTAGTTATGGATCAGTTACTTTTACAGAGTAAACGCTTAAATTATAGTCCTAAAAATACGTTAAAAATTAATGTATTCCAGCAAGTTACATATAATTCAGCATCTCACAAGTCGCTTTTTCCAATTTGATGTGATGCTGAATCAATTGCAGCATGAAGCTGTTGTGTTTTCTAAAATTCCTATTTAGAATTTGATTTTCTAAACATAAAGTACAATCCCATTAATACTAATGGTATACTTAAAATTTGTCCTGTATTTAAGCCTAAAATCCAATTTTCTCTACCTTCAACTTGGGCTTCTTTAAAGAATTCAATTACAAATCTGGCAAAAAACGTCAACGCAAAATACATTCCGAATAAATACCCTAATTTTTCTTTTTTAGTAGTTTTCCAATACACAAACCATAAAATGGCAAATATTATTACATAACATATAGATTCGTATAATTGCGCTGGATGGCGAGGAAAATCTTCACCTAAACGTTTAAAAACAAAACCATAATCGGTTCCTGTAGGTTTTCCAATAATTTCAGAATTCATTAAATTACCAAGTCTTACAAATGCTCCACCTATTGCAGAAACAACCACAACTCTATCCAATATAAATAACAAAGGTTTTTTAAGTACTTTTCTACTATATAAATACATTGCTATTATTGCTCCAATTGCAGCTCCATGACTTGCTAAACCAGCAAAACCTGTAAATTTAAATGTTGGAGAAAATTGAAATGGTAAAATTACTTCTAATGGTTTTCTAAATAGAAACTCTGGATCGTAAAACAAAAAATGTCCTAACCTAGCTCCTAATAAAATTGAAATTACCATATAAATAAATAATGAATCTAATTTTTCAAGTGGAATTTTTTCATTGATAAATATTTTTTTCATCAAATGCAATCCTAGCGTAAATGCAATAACAAACATTAAGCTGTAATAACGAACTGCAAATGAACCAATTTTAAATATTTCTGGTGCTGGATTCCAATCTATTTGAAGTAATATCATTATAAAGTATATAAAATTTAATTATTTTTTCTTTTGTGTATTGTCTTTTTCTGGAACAGGGTCATAACCACTTCCTCCCCAAGGATGACAACTTCCAATTCTTTTAATTGCTAACCAACCACCTTTAAAAATACCATGTACCTTTAATGCTTCTAATGTATAACTAGAACAAGTTGGTGTATATCTACAAGCCGATGGTGTATACGGTGATATTGCCGCTTGGTAAAAACGTACCAACCAAATAAAAGGAATTGCTAATATTTTTGTTATACTTTTCAAATTAATTTACTGAAAAAGTAGTTCCTTCTTTCCCATCTTTTAATTGAATTCCTAAATCTGCTAACTGATCTCTAATTTTATCAGACAATGCCCAATCTTTATCAGCTCTTGCTTTTTTTCTCATTTCAATTAGCATAGTTACAACACCCGACAATTTATCTGAGCTATCTTCTTGCAACTCATTTTTCAACCCTAAAACATCAAATACAAAAGCGTTAATTGTTGTTGTAAAATCTTGTAAATCTTCTGTAGAAATTGTTGCTTTCTTTTCAATTAAAAGGTTGATGTATTTTACTGCATCAAATAAATTAGCTATTAACATTGGAGTGTTAAAATCATCGTTCATAGCATCGTAACATTTTTGTTTCCATGCTTTAAAATCTAACGATGAAGTTTTAGCAGCTTCTAATTTCTCTAAGCTACTTACAGCCTCCATTAATTTAATATACCCTTTTTCTGAAGCTTCTAAACCTGCATTTGTAAAATCTAAAATGCTTCTATAATTAGCTTGCAACATAAAAAAACGTGTTGCACTTGGTGAAAATGCTTTACTTAAAATTTTATTATTTCCTGAGAATATTTCATTAGGTAAAATAAAATTCCCTGTTGATTTTGCCATTTTCTGACCGTTTAAAATCAACATATTTGCGTGCATCCAATAATTAACAGGATTTACACCATTATTAGTTTTTGATTGTGCAATTTCACATTCGTGGTGTGGAAATTTTAAATCCATTCCTCCACCGTGTATATCAAAAGTTTCACCTAAATACTTTGTACTCATAGCTGAACATTCTAAATGCCAACCAGGAAAACCATCACTCCAAGGTGAAGGCCAACGCATTATATGACGCTCATCTGCTTTTTTCCAAAGTGCAAAATCTTGTGGATTTTTCTTTTCTGATTGTCCATCTAAGGTTCTTGTATTATGAATAGAATCTTCGATATTTCTACCAGAAAGAATACCATAGTTTTCAGTCTCATTATATTTTAACACATCAAAATACACAGAACCGTTCACTTCATATGCCATTCCTTTGTCTAAAATATCTTTAATTATTTCAATTTGCTCAACTATATGTCCTGTAGCTGTAGGCTCAATACTTGGCGGTAAATTATTTATAGTTTGCAAAGTATTATGAAAATCAACGGTATAACGTTGCACCACTTCCATAGGTTCTATTTGCTCTAAACGTGCCTTTTTAGCAATACGATCTTCACCTGCATCTGCATCGTTTTCTAAATGACCAGCATCGGTAATATTACGCACATAACGTACTTTATAGCCTAAATGTTTTAAATAACGGAAAATCATATCAAAAGACATAAATGTTCTTACATTTCCTAAATGTACATTACTATAAACTGTAGGACCGCAAACATACATTCCAACTTTACCGTCTATTACGGG
This sequence comes from Lutibacter sp. A80, assembly GCF_022429645.1. Classification (GTDB taxonomy): domain Bacteria; phylum Bacteroidota; class Bacteroidia; order Flavobacteriales; family Flavobacteriaceae; genus Lutibacter. The sequence goes on along the minus strand of NZ_CP092480.1, from coordinate 436,588 downwards.
TTTAAAAACCTCTTTAGTTTTAGTTAAAGAATTGTATATTTTTAGCTGATTTGATTTGTATAATTCCATTAATAATAGTTTGCATTTGAAGCTGTAAAGATAATAACAATTATGTAACGGAAAAACTTTCTATTTGTTAATACTAAGTTATAATAATGGATTTTTTAAAACCTTGATAAAAGCATCTTACATAACATCTTCAGCTTCTAAATTATTTTTAACATAAAGATTAGCAATTACAAACATCGCTTCACTATATAAATCATACAACTGCATCTGTACTTTTGCTTTATTCAACTTGCAGTTTGCAATAATTTGGTTGTGTAAATAATTAGTTTTACTCATTTAATAATCAACTTCTATAAATAAAGACGAAACATTGTTTAGTGCGTTGCATTTTTATCAAAATAAATATTTTAAATTTACCGAAATTTTATTAAGCTACCATTTAGCTTAAATTAATAAAAGAATAAAACAAAAATGAGTTACCAATTTACCATTATTGTTCCTGTTTATAATGAAGAAGATAATTTAAAACGTGTAGAACAAGAACTTTCTAATTATATTAAAATTGCAACAAAAAAAACAAAAGTACTCTTTGTAAACGACGGAAGTAAAGACAACAGTCAACAATTAATTGAAGAAATTTGTACAAACAACTCCGATTTTGAATTTATTAATTTTGAAAAAAATTGTGGATTAAGTGCTGCAATTACTGCTGGATTTAAAAATGTTGATACCGAATTGGTTGGTTATATAGACTCTGACTTACAAACGGCTCCAGAAGATTTTAATCTTTTATTAAAAGAAATAGAAAACTACGATTTAGTAACTGGTGTAAGGGCGAACCGAAAAGATACATTTGTAAAAAACATGTCTTCTACAATTGCAAACGGCATAAGACGTTCTTTTACACACGATGGAATGGATGATACAGGTTGTCCGTTAAAAGTAATTAAAACCGAATTTGCTAAAAACATTCCTATGTTTAAAGGCTTACATCGCTTTTTACCAGCAATGATATTATTACAAAATGGTACCATAAAACAAATTCCAGTACAACATTTTCCGCGTATTGCTGGCGAAGCAAAATACGGTTTATGGAATAGGTTATTAGGTCCGTTAATGGATTGCTTTGCTTACCTATGGATGAAGAAAAAGTACATTAATTACAGCATTGTTAAAAAAGGATAATGAACGACTGGATTATCTATACCGTTGGATTTTTTGCCCAGTTATTATTTTCAGGAAGATTAATTTTACAATGGATTTTATCTGAAAAAAGCAAAAAGGTATTAACACCTTCCCTTTTTTGGAAATTAAGTTTAATTGCCTCTTTTTTATTGTTTGTCTATGGTTATTTAAGAGATGATTTTGCCATTATGCTTGGACAAGCTCTTACCTACTTTATATATATTAGAAATTTACAATTACAAGGTGAGTGGCAAAAAGCCCCAAAACCAGTACGGTGGTTTTTATTAATTTTCCCGATTTTATTAATAATATACTCATACAATAATAACACATACGATATTGATAAATTGTTTAGAAACGATGCCATTCCTCTCTGGTTATTACTTTTAGGAAGCATTGCTCAAGTTATTTTTACATTGCGATTTATATACCAATGGTTGTATTCTGAAAAAAATAAAAAATCATCTTTACCATTCGGATTTTGGTTATTGAGTTTAATAGGTTCTAGTCTAATTTTAACCTATGCCATTTTAAGAAAAGATCCAGTTTTATTAATTGGACATTTAATGGGTTCTATAATTTATTTTAGGAATATTTTAATTTTAAGAAAACAGATTAAGTAGTAAATTATATATTTGTATAACTCCTAATAATTAATAATTATTTAAAAAACAATTTAACGAATGCCAAAATCATTTCAATTATGCATTGTAATTCCTTGTTATAATGAAGAAAAAAGGCTAAACACAACTCGTTATACTTCGTTTTTAAATAAATACAATAATATTATAATCTGCTTTGTTAATGATGGTTCTAATGATGATACCTTAAAAATTCTCACTAAAATAAAAACAAACTTTCCTGAAAAAGTAGATCTAATTTCAATGGATAAAAATTCTGGAAAAGCAGAAACAGTAAGAACTGGTATTTTACATTGCAATAAAACTTTTCCTTCTGAAAAAATTGCATATTTAGATGCTGATTTAGCAACCACACTTGAAGAATGTTTAGAAATTAGCAAACTTGTAAAAGATAAAATTGTATTTGCTTTTGGTTCTAGAATTGCAAAAATTGATACAATTATAAATCGCAAAAAAATTCGACATATTATTGGTAGAATTATCGCTATTTTTATCTCACAACAATTAAAATTAACAATTTACGATACACAATGCGGATGCAAAATATTTAACTCCGAACTTTCGAAAAAACTTTTTTCTGAAAAATTTATATCAAAATGGTTATTTGATGTAGAACTTTTTAATAGAATGATTTTAATTTATAACCGAGAAAAAATGAGCGAAATATGTAAAGAAGTCCCTTTAAAAACTTGGATAGATTATGATGAGTCTAAAGTTAAATTAAGTTATTTTTTTAAACTTTGGGTCGATTTATTTAAAATTCAAAAAACATATAAAACACGAAAAATAGGTTTAGATTAATTATGATTTTTTTTTCTAAAAAAATAAATCCTTATAATTTTTGGGTTGTTTTACTAATTTTAATTAGAAGCTTTTTAAATTATGCCATTCCTTTAATGGATAAAACTGAAGCTCGCTATGCGGAAATTGCAAGGATAATGGCCGAAACAAATAATTGGACAACCTTACAAATAGACTACGGCGTTCCATTTTGGGCAAAACCTCCATTATCAACCTGGTTATCTGCCATAAGTTTTAATATTTTTGGTGTAAATGAATTCGCTGCTAGATTTCCATATTTACTTTTAAACATTTTCGTAATCCTTTTAATTGGAAAGTATGCAAAACGTAACGGTTTAAATTTTTTTATTCCTGCATTAATTTTACTCACCATTCCCGAATTTATTTTACACACTGGAGTAGTTTCAACAGATACAGCTTTAGCTTTTTGTGTTACTTTAGTAATGGTTTCTTTTTGGGAAAGTATCCATAATAAAAAACAGTTTTTATGGAAATACCTATTTTTTATTGGATTAGGTTTAGGACTTTTAGCAAAAGGACCAATAATTATTATTTTAACAGCTCCTCCTATCTTTATTTGGATGTTAATTTTTAAAAAATTCAAAACAGTTTGGGGTTCATTTCCTTGGATTTTAGGAACATTAATAACAAGTATTATCGCAATTCCTTGGTATTATTTGGCAGAACAAAAAACACCTGGTTTTATTGACTATTTTATTGTTGGAGAACATTTTAAACGCTTTTTAAGTTCTGATTGGAAAGGTGATAAATATGGTTTCCCAAAATCTCAACCTATAGGAATGATTTGGGTATTTTTATTTCTTTTTGCAATTCCTTGGATACAAGTTTTAACTGTTAAACTATGGAAAAATAAAACGCAACTTTTTAAAGATAAATGGTTAACTTTTTTACTTTTATGGCTTTTATGGACTCCTTTATTCTTTACAATTTCTAAAAGTTTAATCCACCCGTACATTATGCCAATTATGGTTCCAATTGCATTATTAACAACACATTATTGGAATGAAATTAAGTACAAAAAACAAATTATTACTATTGCTTTAGCAATACCAATACTTGCGTTACTTATTTTTAGTATAGCAACTTTAATCAACAATAAAAACTATTATATCAATTCTGATAAATTTCTTATTGAAAATAATAGCAACAAAACTCTGCCCATTTATCATTGGGAAAATAAAAGTTATTCAAGTCAGTTTTATTCAAAAGGGAGTGTAAAAACAATTAAAGATAATATTGAATTATCAAAAAAAATAAACTCAAAAGAACCTTTTTTGATAATTATACCACATAAAAAAATTAAAAACATTGATTCTAAAAATTTAAAACTCTTAAAAGAAACAATGTCTAATTATAAAAAAAGTAGTTATATTTTCAATTAAATTAAAATGATAAAAACTTTAGAAAAATATCCGATTATAACACTATCAATTCTAATTGTACTTATGTTATTAGTCCATTTAGACGTACCAAATGTTACTATTATGGAAGCTCGTAATTTTATTACGGCTCGAGAAATTATACAAGATAACAATTGGCTATTAACCACTATGAATGGCGAAGCAAGGTATCAAAAACCTCCATTACCAACTTGGATTACAGCCATTTCTGCTTTAACTTTTGGAGCACAGAGCCTGTTTGCACTACGATTACCAGCAGCTTTAATGGTGTTGTTTTTGGGTGTTTTCGCTTACTATTTTTCTTTAAAATTAGAACTTTCAAAAAAACATAGCTTAAATAATAGTTTAATTTTAATTACATCTTTTTATGTATTTGGAATAATTAATGAAGCACCTTGGGATATTTTTGCTCACGGATTTATGTTTGCTGGTTTGTATTATTTATTTCTTTTTTTTGAAGCTAAACAAACCCATTGGAAAAAAATTATTTTAGCAGCATTATTTATTGGACTTTCAATTATGAGTAAAGGTCCCGTTTCTTTATTTGCAGTATTTTTACCTTTCTTAATTTCATATGGTATTGTTTTTAAATTTAAAAACTTTAAACAAAAATTAGTACCATTTATAGTATCTATAATCTTATTTTTAATTATTGGAAGTTGGTGGTATATCTACGTTAGAATTGCTGATACACAAGCATTTTTAGAAATTGCTACTAAAGAAACTGGAAATTGGAGTAGTTATAATGTAAAACCTTTTTATTATTATTGGAGCTTTTTTACACAATCTGGTTTATGGACAATCCCTGCTTTTATAGGCTTACTCTACCCTTACTTAATAAAGCGTATTACTTATAAAAAAGTATATAAATTTACTTTTTGGTGGACTTTAATAGCTGTAATACTACTATCATTAATACCAGAAAAAAAAGCACGTTATTTAATGCCTGTATTAATACCTTTAGCTTTAAATACAGGTTGTTATATTCAATATTTAATACAGAACTTTTCTAAATCAACATCAAAAAAAGAAACAATTCCTGTTTATTTTAATTTTGGTCTTATTGCAATTATTGCAATAATTTTACCAATTGGTTTATATATAATTTTAAAAAATGACTTAAGTAATTACATTATAAACTATATTTTAACTGCTATAGCAAGTCTAACAATTGGCAGTTTATTATTAATAAATTTAATTCGTAAAAATATTAAGAATGTATTTTATTTAACTGTGTTATTTATGGTTGCTATTTTTCTTTTTGGCTTACCTATTTCAAAAATTTTAAATAAAAATGATAACTTTAATGCTATAAACACCCTACATTCAATTGAACATCAAGAACAAATTAACACCTATTCAATTGGTGAAATTACACCCGAATTACTTTGGAATTATAACGGAATTTTAAAAGATATTTATAAAAACGAACATTTAGAAATTCCTTCTGAAAGTAAATTTGGTATTTTAATAATGAATGATGATGTTGAAAAAATAACCACACAACTCTCTAAAAATTACAATTTAAAGCTAACCGAAACTTACAATCTAAATGTTGGTTCAAAAAATAAAAAACGTTTGATTAGACAATTTTATTTAGTATCAAAAAAATAGTACTTTTGACAAATACTATTAGATCTTAAAAAGAACGCTTTCCCTTAAAAATATACAGATGAAAACACTTACTAAAATCGATAAAATTGCTTATTTATTTTTACTTCTAGTTTTTGGAATTGGAATTTATATTGCAAATACAGACCTTCAATATTTTGACGAGTTTTACACAAAAGAAGATGGTATTGTAGAATATGGAACAGCAATTTTACTGTTTTGTTCTAGCTTACTTTTAATAAGTCGTTTTATTAAACTTCAAAAATATAAAAAACCTCTTTGGAAAGTTGGAATTTTGGCCATTGCCTTTGTTTTTATTTTTGGTGCAGGTGAAGAAGTTTCTTGGGGACAACGTATATTTAATATTGAATCTTCAGAGTATTTTTTAGAAAATAATGCTCAAGCAGAAACTAATTTACATAATCTTGTTGTTGACGGAAAAAAAGTAAATAAAATTATCTTTAGCCAATTATTAACTGCTGTATTGGTACTTTATTTAATAATTACTCCATTTCTATATAGAAAGGTTGAAGCTATTAAAAAATTAGCGAATCTATTTGCTGTACCTATTGTAAAATGGCATTATACCATTGCATTTTTAATTATTACTGGTTTGCTAGTATTTATAGATTCAGAAAGAAAATGGGAATTGTATGAGTTGGCTTTTGGTGTAATTTTCTTTTTAATATTTTTAAACCCATTAAATAAAAATATTTACTCTAAGTAAGGATTTTTCGTGTAAAAAATTTAAATAATTTATAACACACAATTGCATAAATAACACCTATTAAAGCTCCAGTAAACACATCTAATGGAAAATGTACTCCAATATAGATTCTACTATAAGCTACAAATAATGCCCATATTATTAAAAAATAAGAAAGGAATTTTACTTTATCTTTCAATAGTAAACTAAAAAAAACAGCGATTGCCATTGAATTTGATGCATGTGCCGAAAAATAAGAGTACATTCCTCCACACCTAGATTTAACCAATCTTATTAAGTCTGCTATAGACTCATCATGGCAAGGTCTCAATCGTTTAAAACCATACTTAAATAAATTACTAGTTTGATCTGAAGCAGCAATTAATAATGCTATAAAAAGCACTATAACAACTGTTTTTTTTAAACCGTAATTTTTAAAAGCTAAATAAAGTAATAAGATATATAATGGGATGGCACTAAACTTATTTGTTACAATAAGCCAAAAGCCATCCCATTGAGTTGTTCCTAAATTATTTAGGAAAATTAGTAATTCAATATCTTTATCAATAATTGATTCTATCATTGAATTCTAAAATATTATTAATTATCAGAACTGTCTAAAGAGACTAATTCAATTTCAAAAACTAAATCTGAGTTTGGCGGAATTACTTTACCAGCACCTTGTGCTCCATATCCTAAATGAGCAGGTATAAAAAGCATTGCTTTGTCTCCTATTTTTAGTTGTTGTAAACCTTCCTTAAAACCAGAAATTAAACGAGCTTGAGGTCCATAGATACTTGAAAATGGTTTATATCCGTTTTTTGAATCTTTTTTCTCGTCATAAACTCCATATGCTTCTGCAACTTCTTTATAGCTAGTATCAAATAATTTACCATCGGTAAAATAACCTGAATAAGCTACTTTAACTTTAGCACCATTTTTTGGTTTTTCTCCGTTTTTAGTTTCAGTTATAAAAATTTTAAGTCCCGAGGCTAATTCTGTTGCTTTTTCTTTGTTTTTATTAAACCTTTTTAAAGCACTAGCACTTGCTGCATCAATTTTAGCTTGAGTTTCTTCTAATTCTTTTTGATATTTAACATAAAATTCATCAAAAATCTTAGCTGCCTTAAACTTTTTAGCTGCTTTACCAATTTTTATAATTTCAAGAGTTACAATGGTATCATTCTGAACTATTGAATCTACCACTGCTTGTCCTTTAACAACATTTCCAAATACCGTATGAATTCCATCTAACCAAGGCGTATCTTTATGTGTTATAAAAAATTGACTTCCATTAGTATTTGGAGGGCCCCAATTTGCCATAGATAAAATACCGGCCTTATCATGTTTTAATAATAGGTCTCCATTTGTATCTTTTGGAAATTCGTCTATAAATTTATATCCAGGTCCTCCTGATCCAGTTGCTAAAGGATCTCCGGTTTGTATCATAAAATTATTAAGTACTCTATGAAACTTTAAACCATTGTAAAAATTAACTCCTTTTAAAGAATCTACAACTTGTTTATTGGTACCATTAGCTAATGAAACAAAATTTGCAACCGTTATTGGTGTTTTTTCAAATTCAAGTTTTAATAAAATTGCTCCCTTATTAGTTTCCAAATCAGCATACATCCCATCATCTAAATCTGTATATTTAGTAGGCTTACAAGCTGATAATGTTAAAACTACACTAATTAAAACTAGTTGTAATACTTTCATTATTATGAACTTATTATTTAACAATTTCTAATAACTCTACTTCAAAAACTAAAACATCAAATGGTTTAATTTTTCCACCTGCACGTGGTGTTGCTCCATATCCTAACTCTTGAGGTATAAAGAATTTATATTTAGAACCAACAGACATTAATTGTAAACCTTCAGTCCATCCTTTTATTACTTGATTTGCCAAAAATTCTGCAGGTTGTCCTCTATCAACAGAACTATCGAATACAGTACCATCTGTTAAAGTTCCGTGGTAATGTACTTTTACTTTAGAATTAGCAACTGGTTTTTCACCACTTCCTTCTTTCATTACAATATATTGTAAACCACTATCTGTAGTTACCACACCATCTTTTGTTTTATTTTCTTCTAAGAACTTTTCACCTGCAGCCTTTGAATCAGCAAAATCTAATTCAGCTTGTTTAGCTGCTGCTTCTTGTTGTTCTTTCATTTTTTCTTGTTGTAATTTTTGGAAATAAGAATTAATAATACCATTAATATCTTTTGACGCTAACAACATATTTGTAGAGTCTATTCCATTTTTCATACCTTGAACATAAGCATCTTGATTTATATCTTCAAAATTCATTTTTATTTTCATTCCCATATCCAATCCTAGAGCATAACTTACAGAATCGATTTCAGAATCTAGTGATTTTAAAGTTGTTGCTTGGTTGTTACAAGAAGCTAGTGAAATTACAATTGCACCTAGAAATAAGAATTTAATTACTTTCATTTTTTTTATTTATTTTAATTAATTGAACTTTATATATTAAGGGTTGATTTATCCCTATTTTTTTTTGATCACCCAAATATCCAAAAACTTTATGAGATGGGAACAAAAAAGTTACATTGTCTCCAACATTCATTAATTTTAGACCTTCTCTAAGACCTTCTATTATTTCTTGTTTATCAACTATATATTTTTGAACACCAATTTCGGCACTACTATAAATTGGTTGATATTCCATATTATACACATCATATGTATAAAAAATTTCATCACCCGTTTTTGGAAAATAACCAGTTTTTGATTTTACATTAACTTTATATTTGAAGCCAAAATTACTTAAAATATAAGTACTTAACGAATCTAATTTTATTAGTTTTTCAAATGCATTTTCTTGAGCTGTTATTAGTGCTTTATTAAATTGTACAGACTTATGCATTACAGAAGAAGACTTTCTTAATATAGGTTTTCTTGCTTCTGGACCTGTACAAGAAAGCATAGTAAAAATTAGAAAAATACTAAATAAACTAAGCTTCATAAGAATTTAACAATTCGGTTTTATAATTTGGTAATATATCTAAAAATTTAGAAACAGTTTCGTTTAAAGATATTTCGGACCTACCTCCTGCTGCATTGTCATGTCCACCTCCATTAAAATGTTCTCTTGCAAATTTATTAACTGAAAAACTACCTTTGGATCTAAACGAAATTTTAACAATCTTTTGTTCTACATCTTCAATAAAAATTACTGCAAAAATAACCCCATTTAAAGATAAAGCATAATTTACAACACCTTCTGTATCTCCTTTTTGATAATTAAATTCGTCTAATTCTTGTTGTGTTAACGTAATATATGCGGTTTTCAGTGTTTCTTCAACCTTTAAATTACTTAAAGCACATCCTAAAAGTTGCAATCTGCTATAAGAATTTGTATCGTACACATTATTATGTATTAATGCATTATTAGCTCCTTTATCAATTAAATCAGCAATAATTCTATGTGTTGTACTAGTTGTTGAAGCAAATCTAAACGATCCAGTATCCGTCATTATCCCTGTATATAAACTGGTTGCAATAGATGTATCTATGCTGTCAACTGCATCTATATTTTCTAAAAAATGATATACCATTTGACAAGTAGAACAAATTGATGTATCGGAAAATAAATACTTCGCAATAGCATCTGGTTGTTGATGATGGTCAATCATAATAAATGTACCTTCAAAGTCCTTCAAGGTATTTTCCATATCTGAACCAACACGATGCAATGCATTAAAATCTAATAAAAACACAATAGAAGCTTCATCAATCGCTCTTTTAGATTGCCTATTTTGCATATCAAATTTTAAAACATCTTTAGATTTTGGCATCCATTTTAAAAAAGATGGATAATCGTTTGGAGCAATAACAGTAACATTATGACCGGTATTTTGTAAGTAATGATACATTGCTAAACTAGCACCAATAGCATCGCCATCAGGATTTCTATGTGGAACTAATACAATATTTTTTTTACTTGAAAGTAACTCTTTTACTTCCTTATATTCTCTTTCATTCATAAGCTACAAATATACAATTTATTAACCTATTTTATTTCATATAACTCCTCATATTTCCTTAAATTAGTCCCAAAATTTCATATTATGAGGTACACTTTTATCTTTTTATTTTTTTTAACCATACTTAATTCTTGTAAACATAAAGAAATCGATCCCTATTTTACTATAGCTTTTGGCTCTTGCAACAATCAAGTTTTAGACAATGTATTATGGAATGAAATTGAAAAAAACAAACCAGATATTTGGATTTGGGGTGGCGATATAATTTATACTGATACTGAAGACATGTCTTTTATGCAAGAAAACTATCTAAAACAAAAACAAGATTCTAGCTATTCTAATTTTGAAAAAAATGTGGAAATACTTGCTACTTGGGACGATCACGATTACGGTTTAAATGATGGTGGCAACGAATATTCTAAAAAAAATGAAGCACAACAATTATTTTTAGATTTTTTAGATGTTAATAAAGATGATAAAAGAAGAAATCAAGAAGGTATTTATTATTCCAAAGATTATAAAATTGACAACAACAATACCCTAAAAGTTATTTTGTTAGACACTCGCTATTTTAGAACAGCTTTAACACCAGATACAATTACACAAAAAAGATACAAGCCTAATAAATATGGTAAAGGTACTATGTTAGGAGAAAAACAATGGAATTGGTTACAAAATCAGCTTCAAAACTCCACTGCTAAATTTAATATTATTATTAGTAGCATTCAATTTTTATCTTCGGAACACGGCTTTGAAAGCTGGGGAAATATGCCTCATGAAGTTGATAAACTAGAAAACTTAATTATAAAAACAAAAGCAAAAAACACAATTATTCTTTCTGGGGACAGACATATTTCTGAAATTTCAAAAAAAGAAATAAAAGCGCTTAATTATCCTCTAATAGATTTTACATCAAGTGGTCTTACACACTCCTATACCAGTTATAAAGGAGAACCAAATAAATACAGAATTAGCGATGTTGTAGCAGAAAAAAGTTTTGGAATTCTTAAATTTAACTTTAAAACAAATACGGTTATTATGGAGATGAGAGGAGAAAAAAATAAGGTTTATGAATCTGTGATTCAAAGGTATAATTAAGTAACTTTACTTTATATATAAAATACTATATTTGCTACAATTAAAATACTAAACTAAAATTATAATGGCAACAAACAGAACATTTACAATGTTAAAACCTGATTCTATAGAAAAAGGATATATTGGAGCAATATTAGAAAAAATAAATGCTGCAGGTTTTAAAATTGTAGCTTTAAAAATGACACGATTAAGCGTAGCACATGCAGAACAATTCTATGCTATTCACAAAGAACGTCCGTTTTTTGGTGAACTTGTAGAGTATATGACTCGTGGTCCAATAGTAGCAGCTATTTTAGAAAAAGAAAATGCAGTTGAAGACTTTAGAGTATTAATTGGTGCTACTAATCCAGAAGATGCTGCTGAAGGTACCATTAGAAAAATATATGCAGAATCTATTAGTTTTAATGCAATTCATGGTTCAGATAGTGATGAAAATGCTGAAATTGAAAGTAATTTTCATTTTTCTGGTAGACAAATGTTTTAAAACTTTTTAAAAAATATAAAAAACGGTTGTTTATCTCTTAAACAACCGTTTTTTTTTAACACAAAATTATTTTAGAGATTAGAGTCTCCCCTAATTCTTCATTCATCATTTTAACAATTTTCTCTTTTCCATAACTTAATTCTTCTCTTAAAACAGAAGATTTTAAATTTACAATTAATGTTTTTCCTTTTAGTTCTACATTATTAGTATTCGACACAATTCCATTTCCCATAAGTGTTGCCCAAGCTTCATTAACTGATAATTGGTGCATTCCTTTTGTAAGTTTATTTTCCTTTATAACATCTTTCATTAAATCTTGAATAGAATGAAACTCGTTCTGTCTTTTTGCCATTATAATTTAAATATTTTATAAGATTGTTGTGTTCTTTTAACAACTTCTTCTGTTCTTTCTTCGTGTGTATCACTTATAAATAATTGTCCAAAATGATCGTTATTTACTAAATTTATTAATTGTTCAACTCGCAAATCATCTAATTTATCAAATATATCATCTAATAAAAGAATGGGTTTTACATTAGATTTAGATTTCATAAAATCGAATTGCGCTAACTTTAAAGCTATTAAATACGATTTCTGTTGACCTTGAGAACCAAATTTTTTAACCGGATACCCATTTATTTCAAAAATTAAATCATCTTTATGAGTTCCAACGCTTGTATATTGTAAAACACGATCTCTTTCAAGGTTTTTTTCTAATAATTCAAGTAAATCACCTTCTTTTAATTGCGATTTATAAAACATATTTACAACTTCTTTACTGTTAGAAATTGATTTGTACCTTTCTCTAAAAATAGGTATAAAAGCATCTAAAAAAGCAGTTCTTTTTTCAAAAATTATAGAACCATACATTTTTAACTGCTCATCATAAACTTTTAAATTTACCGCATCAAAAGTTCTATTAGCAGCAAAATATTTTAAAAGTGAATTGCGTTGTGCTAATACCTTATTATACTTTAAAATTATTTGAAGGTATTCTTTATCCGATTGAGAAATTACATTATCTATAAATTTTCTACGTGTATCACTTCCTTCAATAATTAAATCTCTATCTGCAGGTGAAATAATTACTAAAGGTAAATGCCCAATATGATCCGAAAACTTTTCATAAACTTTACCGTTTCGTTTTAATACTTTTTTGCTTCCTCGTTTTAAACTACACACAACAGTTGCAATTTTTTCTTCCAAAAGGTACTCACCTTGTATCATAAAAAACTCCTGATGGTGTCTTATATTCTGAATTGCAACCGGATTAAAGTAACTTTTTGCAAAAGATAAATAATAAATTGCATCTAACACATTGGTTTTACCAACACCATTATTACCAACAAAACAATTTATTTTATCCTCAAAATCAAAGCTTTGCGATTCGAAATTCTTAAAATTAACAAGTGTAATTTTCTGTAAATGCATCTAATTTTTTATAAAGTTTAAAATTATTCAAAATAAATGAAAATTTAGACACAATTGCATTTTTACTTTCCAATTAAAAATTATATTTTTGCGCCTACAAATTTTACAACAAATGGCAACATATAAAAAGAAAGGGAGTAAAGCAAAAAAAACTCAGACTGCTATAGAAAATAATTCTACAACAGCTGAAGTATTTAATACTTTAGATGAAACCGCATCAAAATCAGAACAATTTATAATAAAAAACCAAAAAACAATTTTTATTGTACTAGGTTTAATTGTAGTTGGAATTTTAGGTTTTTTAGCTTTTCAAAAATTTGTAAAAGCACCTAAAGAAAAAGTAGCTGCTGACGAATTAGCTTTTCCAAAAGCCTATTTTGAAGATGCTTTAACAAATTCTGTTGCTGTAGATTCTTTACTTGTTTTAGGTTTAGAAGGTGCTGATGGAAAATATGGATTTGTTGATATTGCTAGTGAATTTAGTGGTACTAAAGCAGGAAATCTAGCAAACTACTATGCTGGTATATCTTATTTAAAATTAAAAAAATATAAAGAAGCAATTGATTATTTAGAAGATTTCTCTTCAGATGATGAATTATTAGGTCCAACAGCTAAAGGTGCTATTGGAGATGCTTTTGCAGATATAAATCAACCAGAAGATGCTTTAGATTACTATTTAAAAGCAGCTGAATTAAAAGAAAATAATTTTTCTACTCCATTATACTTATTTAAAGCTGGAAATACAGCTATGGAAATAGAAAACTACAGCAAAGCTTTAGATATTTTCGAAAAAATTAAAAAAGACTATCCTAATGCAACAGAGGCTAGAAATATAGATATTTATATTAATAAAGCAACATTTGCATCAAAAAACTAAGCTGTAATGGCAACAACTGATTTATCTTATTACGATAAAGCAACAATCCCAAATGCGAATAAATTTCGATTTGGGATTGTTGTTTCTGAATGGAATTCAGACATAACTGAAAACTTATATTTAGGTGCTGTTCAAGCATTAACTGAAAATGGAGCAATTAAAGAAAACATTATAAAATGGAACGTTCCAGGTAGTTTTGAACTTGTTTTTGGTTGCAAAAAAATGATTGAATCTCAAAATGTAGATGCAATTATTGCTATTGGAAATGTAATTCAAGGTGAAACAAAACATTTCGATTTTGTTTGTGATGGCGTAACTCAAGGAATAAAAGATTTAAATGTTAAATACAATGTTCCAGTTATTTTTTGCGTTTTAACAGACAATAACAAGCAACAATCTATAGACCGTTCTGGTGGAATACACGGAAATAAAGGTATAGAAAGCGCCATAGCTGCAATAAAAATGGCTGCTTTAAGAGAGTTTTAACACGCTCTTTTTTTAAAAAACTTGACCACAACTATATAATTCAGTAATTTTGATGATTACTGTATAATTCATTTTTTATGTTTGGTAAATTATTCAAGCCTCGTGCTCACTATGTTTTTGATTATAAACCTCGTTATTATGACGAGCGTAAAGAACGTTTGGATAAGTTAGAGGATAAATACCATAAAAATAAAAAACAAGATGAAGATGCTCCTAAAATATCTTTATCTAAAAACAACCTTAAAAACGATTGGGTTAAAAATAAAAGAAGTGCTACAGATAGAGGTACTAATTTAAGATTGGCTATAATTATTGCCATTTTAGTTGGAATTGTAGCCTATATTTTTGAATTACATAAATTATTTTAATGTCGGATATTATTCAGCTACTTCCTGACCATGTTGCAAATCAGATTGCCGCTGGAGAGGTCGTTCAACGACCAGCATCTGTAGTTAAAGAACTACTAGAAAATGCTATTGACGCAGAGGCAACTGATATTAAATTAATAATAAAAGATGCAGGAAAAATACTAATTCAGGTAATAGATAATGGCAAAGGTATGAGCCAAACCGATGCCAGATTAAGTTTTGAACGCCACGCAACTTCTAAAATTAAAAAAGCAGAAGATTTATTTAATTTACATACAAAAGGTTTTAGAGGTGAAGCCTTGGCTTCTATAGCTGCAATAGCACATGTTACATTAAAAACAAAACAAGAGAATGCAGACTTAGGAACTTCAATAAAAATTGAAGGAAGTTCCATAGTTTCTCAAGAATCTATTGCAACAACAACTGGAACTTCTATTGCTGTAAAAAATCTATTTTATAACATTCCAGCTCGTAGAAATTTTTTAAAATCCAACACCATTGAAACGCGTCATATTGTAAATGAATTTCAACGTGTTGCTTTGGCACATCCAACTATTTCTTTTTCATTTTACCATAACGAAAGTGAAATTTACAATTTAATTTCAAGTAATTTACGCCAACGTATTGTTGCTATTTTAGGTAAAAAAACAAATGAAAAATTAGTTCCAATTAATGAAGTAACAGATGTTGTTGAAATTAATGGTTTTGTAACTAAACCAGAATTTGCTAAGAAAAAAAGAGGCGAACAATTCTTTTTTGTAAACAATCGATTTATAAAAAATGCATATTTAAATCATGCGGTTACCAGTGCATTTGAAAGTTTACTTTCTAGTGGTCACTATCCAACATATTTTTTATTTTTAACGGTTCCAGCCAAAAGCATTGACATTAATATTCATCCTACAAAAACGGAAATTAAATTTGATGATGAAAAAACGTTATATGCTATTTTACGCTCAACAATAAAACATAGTTTAGGACAATATAACGTAGCTCCTGTGTTGGATTTTGAAAGAAGTGCTTCTTTTGACACACCTTATAACTTTAAAGATAAAAAATCTAGCACTCCTAAAGTTCAAGTAGATCCAAATTTCAATCCTTTTAAAAAGGAAGAACAAAAATCTATGAATTTTCCTTTTAAACGTGAAAAAGCTACACAATGGGAAAGCCTTTATTCTGGAATTGACACAAGCAATATTGAATTAGAATCTGAAACAGTAAACACTTCTTTATTTACAGAAGAAAAAGCAACCAATAAAACATATCAAATTCATAATAAATACATCATAAGTAGCATTAAATCTGGAATTGTTTATATCAATCAAAATTTAGCGCATCAACGTATTTTATATGAAGAATTTTTAGAAAATATTACCGTTAAAGAAGCAATGAGTCAGCAATTGTTATTTCCTTTAGAAATTTCATTTAACAAGACAGATATTGAATTAATTAAAAGTATTAAAGAAGATTTAGAAAATATTGGTTTTTTATTTGATAGTATTTTAGATGATACAATTATTGTTAAAGGAATGCCTATAACAATAATTGAGAGTCAAATAACAACAATAATAGAAGAATTATTAGAAGCTATAAAAAATGATATTCCTGATACAAGCTTTAGCCAATCAGATATAATGGCTAAAAGTTTAGCTAAGAGTTTAGCTATAAAAACAGGTAATAAATTAGATTTAAAAGAACAAGAAGAGTTAGTAAATAAATTATTTTCTTGTAAACAACCTGATTTATCTCCATTTGGAAAAACCACTTTTATAACTATTAATATCGATGAAATAGATAAAAAATTTAACAACTAATATGCTGTTAAAAAATTAAAATTATGGGACGAATTACAGAAGCTGTTAAACATATAATAATAATAAATGTAATTTTATTTATTGCGCCACAACTTATACAAGGATTTGATTTACAGAGTATGTTTGCGCTTTATTTTCCTGAAAATCCAAAATTTGGATTCTGGCAATTTGCAACGCATATGTTTATGCACGGTGGATTTTCGCACATACTTTTTAATATGTATGGTTTATGGGCTTTTGGAACGCCTTTAGAACAAATGTGGGGACGAAATAAATTTATATTTTTCTATCTTTCTGCAGGGTTAGGTGCTGGTATTATTTATACTTTAGTAAATTATTACCAATTTAATGGAGTTTACGAACAATTAATTAATATGGGCTTATCTGCTACAGATATTCAAAATATACTAGATACTGGAAGCTATAACAATAGTATTTTACAAACACTTTCAGAATCTAAATTAAGTGAATTTTATGCAACCTACCATACGCCTGCTGTTGGTGCATCTGGTGCTGTTTATGGTATTTTAGTAGCTTTTGGAATGAGCTTTCCAAATGCTAAATTAGCTTTGATATTTTTTCCTGTTCCTATTTCAGCCAAATACTTTATTCCTGCAATTATTTTAGGAGATTTATTTTTTGGTATGACAAAATATTCTATTGGAAATGTAGCACATTTTGCACACGTTGGTGGTGCTTTAATCGGATTTTTAATTGCTTGGTATTGGAAACAAAACCAATTTAAACGCTGGGATTAATTTGAACATAATTAACGACATAAAAGACGCTTATAATAAAGCAAATACCGTAGAAAAAATAATTTACGTAAATGTATTTTTATTTTTAATAACTGTAATATTCACAAAGTTTAGTATTCAATGGTTTGCCTTACCTACTAGTTTAAATAGTTTTTTATACAAACCTTGGACGTTAATTTCCTATGCATTTATCCACGAAAGATTGTTTCACATACTTTCAAACCTACTTGTACTGTATTATATTGGTAATTTATTTTTAGATTTTTTCACTAAAAAACAATTTTTAAATTTCTATTTTTTAGGTGCTATTATTGGTGCTATCGCTTTTTTAACCTATAATTATTTTGCTTTAAAAAACGGTGCTCCTTTAGGAGGTGCTTCAGCTGCTGTTAGTACAATATTTGTAGCTATAGCAACTAAAATTCCAAGATATGCTATACAATTACGTTTTATTGGTAGTGTAGAATTATGGGTACTTGCAGCAATATGGGTTTCTATGAGTATATTACAATTAGCAAACCCTGACAATGGAGGTGCCATTGCACATTTAAGCGGTGCTTTGTTTGGGTTTATCTATGCAAATCAATTAGAAAAAGGAAACGATATTGGAAAATGGTTTGAAGGCTTATTAAATTATTTTAGTAATTTTATAAAACCTAAAGAGAATTCGCCATTAAAAACAGTTCATAAATCAAAAGGACGCACTTCTAAAAATGACATATCAATTCCTAAACAACGTAAAATTGATCTTATTTTAGATAAAATTAGCAAATCTGGCTACGAAAGTTTAACCCAAGAAGAAAAGGATTTTTTATTTAGAGCAGGAAAAAAATAAGAGATGAAAAAATTATCATTATTAGATAAATTACTTTTCAGCATTAATTCTATAGTAGCTGCTTTATTGCTTATTGCTTATTTAGCAATATATATTTCTCCAAACACCCTTTCTTTTTTTTCATTTTTAAGTCTAACAGTACCTTTTTTAATAATTATTAACGTGCTATTTACTTGTTATTGGTTGTTAAAATTAAAAAAACAATTTCTACTTTCTACCATTATATTGCTTATTGGATTTCAATACATTGCTAAGTTTTATAGTTTTTCTGAAAAAAAAGTTTTGTTGAGTAAAGACATCAAAATTATGAGCTATAATGTACGAATGTTTAATTTGTACAATTGGATTGATGAAAAAGATGTTGACAAAAAAATCTACGATTTTATCAATGAAAAATCTCCAGATATTTTATGTGTTCAAGAATTTCATCCATCAAAAAAATTAGATTTAAAGTATCCTTATAAGCATATTAAAATAAGTAAAAATCAGAATAATTTCGGACACGCTATTTTTTCTAAATATAAAATTATTAACTCGGGGTCTTTAAATTTTTCAAACAGTAGCAACAATGCTATTTTTATTGATTTAGTTAAAGAAAAAGATACTTTTAGAGTATATAATGTACATTTAGAATCTTTAAAAATCAATCCTCAAAAAGAAACTTTAACACAAGAAAATTCAGAAAAATTAAAAATAAGAGTAGAAAATGCCTTTAAAAAGCAAGCCAATCAGGCTACTTTATTATTAGAGCATCAACAAAAATGCAACTATAAATCCATTATTTGTGGAGACTTTAATAACAATGCCTTTTCTTGGGTTTACAACACACTTAAGACAGGTAAAAATGATGCTTTTGAAGTAGCAGGTAAAGGTTTTGGAAATACATATGATTATAAATTTGCATTTAGAATAGATTTTATTTTAACTGATAAAGATTTTGAAATAAACAATTATAAAACCTACCCTGTAAAATACTCAGATCATTTTCCAATAATGGCACGTATTAATTTAAAACAAACCGATAAAATTCAATTAAAAAATAATTGAATTAATTAACTTTACTTTTTTATAACTAATATCATATATTCCAATGAAAAAATTACTTTCGTTTTTATTTATTTGCACCTTTATTTTAGGGTATTCTCAACAAAAAGAATTATCTCTCGAAGATGCTGTTTTAGGCTATTACAAGGGATTATACCCTAGCTCCTTATCAAACCTACAATGGGTTAAAAACTCTACTAATTATGTTTATTTAAAAGAAAACGAATATGTTTTTACAAATGCTAAAACAGGTAATATTATTAAAAAAAGCGGTTTAGCAGATCTTCAAAAGGCATACCCTCAATTACAAAGAATGCCATATATTCAAGAAATAAATACTGATTTTTTAACTTTTAGAACTCGAAATACAATAGAGGTTTTTAACTATACAACAAATTCTAAAGTATCAACCATTGCTTTTGATACTAATGCAGAAAATAACGAGTATAATTCAAAAGCTAAAGCTGTTGCTTATACTTTAGACAATAATTTATACATTGCAACTGCTTCAAACCCAAAAATTACTGTAACTGATATAAAAGATAAAAATATAGTTTCTGGACAAGCAATACATAGAAGTGAGTTCGGAATTACAAAAGGAACATTTTGGAGTCCTGAAGGAAATTATTTGGCATTTTATCAAAAAGATGAAAGTAATGTAACAGATTATCCTCTAGTAGATATCAACACCTACCCTGCTTCCTTAAAAAACATAAAATATCCAATGGCAGGACAAGCCAGTGAACAAGCTAAAATTGGAATATTTAACCTAAAAACACAAACAACTACGTATTTAGATATTGACACTACTGATGAACATTATTTAACTAATTTATCTTGGTCTCCTGATGAAAAATTTGTGTTAGTTGCAGAAATAAACAGAGGTCAAAACCACGTTTGGTACAATACGTATAATGTTTCAACAGGTAAAAAAGTAATGACACTTTTTGAAGAAACCAATGATAAATGGACAGAACCAGAACACGATGCCGTGTTTTTACCAAATAGTACTACTAACTTTTTATGGTTTAGCGAACGTGATGGTTTTATGAATTTATACCACTATACAACTGCAGGTAAATTAGTAAAACAACTTACAAAATTTAAATGGGTAGTAACCGATATTTTAGGTTTTGATGAAAAAGGAAAAAATGTTTTTATTACTGGAACCGGTGAAGATGCAAGAGAATCTCACACCTATAAAGTAAATATAAAAAACGGAAAATATACTAAGTTAACTTCTCAAAGTGGATCACATAGAACTAAATTAAGTACAAACGGCGCATATTTAATTGATAGTTATAGTAACTTAGAAACTCCAAATAATACTTTAATAATTGATACCAAAAAAGGAAATACTACTGAAATTTATACAGCCAAAAATCCTTTAGAAGATTATACTATTGGAACTACTGAATTTGTAACCTTAAAAGGAAATGACGGAACTGATTTATATTCAAGAATTATAAAGCCAGCAAATTTTGATCCTTCAAAAAAATATCCTGTTCTTATTTATGTATATGGAGGTCCACATGCTCAAATGAACACTAATAGTTGGCTTGGAGGTGCAAGTTTATGGATGCCAGCATTTGCAACACTTGAAAATTATATAATTTTTACTTTAGACAATAGAGGATCTGCTAATAGAGGTTTTGCTTTTGAAAGTGCTATTCATAGAAATTTAGGAGATTTAGAAATTGAAGATCAACTTACTGGTGTTGAATATTTAAAATCTTTAAACTATGTAGATGCTGATCGTATTGCTGTAAATGGCTGGAGTTTTGGTGGATTTATGACAACTAGTTTAATGCTTCGTAATCCAGGTATGTTTACTACTGCTGTTGCTGGAGGACCAGTAATTGATTGGAAATATTATGAAGTAATGTATGGCGAACGTTATATGGATACTCCTGAAGAAAATCCTGAAGGTTACAAAAAAGCAAAAGTTGCTAATTATATTAAAAATTTAGATGGAAAAATGTTAATTATCCACGGAAGTATTGACCCTGTTGTAGTTCCTCAACATAGTATGGGTTTATTACAAGAAGCTGTTAAACAAAAAACCCAAATAGACTTTTTTACCTACCCTATGCACGAACATAATGTTGGTGGATTGGATAGAGTACATTTAATAAAAAAAATGATGCAATATATTGTTGAAAACAATAAATAACATCTAACTTTAAAATAAGTAAGCTAAAAAGGCAGGAACTCTTAGAAAAGAGTTCCTGCCTTTTTAAATTAATATTAATTGTATATTAAACTTAAATGTTTAACAACCTCCTTTAATTTTAACTTCTTTTACTTTTACAGGTGCCGTTAAATTTTTAAGAGCTTCCACTAAAACATTCATTTTATCCGTTAAATCCTTTCTATAAATATACGTATCCATTTCGCTTTTAGAATCTCCACTTGGCATTTTTATAACAGGTGAAAATTTCTCTTTAAAGATTTTGGTGTCTTCAGTTAATATAAAATTCTCAGATTCACCTAAATAACTTGCCCACACATAAGTTTCTCTTACTAAACTTTCATCGTCTGCATAAAAATAATTTGTTTTAAGGTTTTGGGTAAAAACCTTATGCCATTGTCTATTTCCAAGTTCATCAAAAGGAATATTAATTGCCATTGGTAAATGATAAGCTTCATACTCTTCTGGTGAACGAACATCTATTACATTGATTTTATAATAATTATTTGCAATTTCAAACGCAAGGGCATCTGAATCAACTTCATTAAAAACAATGTTTTGCTGTATTTTAGGATCTTGTATTTTACTGGCTATAACTTCTTCTTTTGAAGGAGTTATCGTTATAAATACCAAAGTTATAAACGCTAATGAAATACCCGATATATAAACAATTATTTTCTTTTTAGAAAAATTAGATTGACGCTTACTTACTTTATCTTCAATTTTATGGGTAAAATAGAACGCTATAAAAGCAATTGCTGTTAGAAGAAATGCAAAAGCTAACTTAGACATACCAAGCGTTTCATTAATAAGTACAGGTCCCCAATTTTCAGCTAAATAAATTGTTTCAAAAAATGGATATGCTTCTGCAAATATTATTATTCCTAACGCTGAACCAAAAACAAATGCCAATCCGTCAATTTTGCCGATTGCAGCAGCACAAACACTTGTTCCTGGACAAAACCCACCAATAACAAACCCTAAGCCCATAATAGCTCCACCAACCAATGCTGACCACAAAAAAGTAGGGTTTACATATATTAAATTTAAATCTAAAAATCCAAAATGTGATAATAACAACACACCAATCATAGCGGTTACTCCTGCTGTAAAAAACACTTTAAGAACTGTAAAATCGTATCCGTAAAATAATCCTACTAATTTTTTTGTGGATGAAAATCCTGCTTGTTCTAATGCAAATCCAAAACCTATACCCGATAAAAGTGCTATTACAAGGCTGAATTCATTACTAAAAATGTAAGGTACTAATGGTCCCATATTCTAAATTATTTTAACCAAAGATTTCTAAAAAAATACGCAAATGCATATGCTGACCCAAATATGGCCATCATTGTAATTATTCCTCCAAACGACATCACTGCCATACCACTTAAAGCTGAACCACTAGTACAACCTCTTCCTAATTGTGAACCCAGCCCAAATAATAAACCTCCGAGTATAGCAGTTCCAATACGCGTAATTTCACTTACTTTTGCTCCACGTTCTAACTGTAAACCAACACGGTTTGATAATACACCAGAAAAGAAAGCTCCAATAACAACACCAATAACCTCCCAAACGAGCCAGTTTTTTAAAGGCCCATCATAATTTTCAGCATATTCTTTCAAATAAGTAGTATTTTCGGTGTGTTCAGGTGCTAATTCTGTTATGGTACTTAATGCCACACTTTTTACTGCACCACTTGCTCCTAACCCTCTACCTGTTATGTATATGGTTCCAAGTAAAACTAATCCCAATATTATACCCGCTAAATACGGGTTCATGTATGCTTTTGATTTCATTTTTTTACTTTTTTTATTGGATTAACCTTTTCTTTATTTTCATTTTCATTTTTGTCACTACTTTTAGTATCTTCTTCCAAATCTTCATAACCAGTAACCATTGCTTTAATATTAGATGTAGGAGTTTCACCAGTAGTAGTCATATACACATGTACAATTAAAAAAACAATCAATAGAATTGCTCCCAATGTATGCCAAAAGGCAATGCTTTCTAGCGGATAATCTTCTACAATTACAATGTTATTTTCATCAAAAGATTTATATAACATATACATTATTCCAGATATTAAAGTCATTGGAATTAACACCAATTTAAAAGATAAATAAACCAACCGTTGTAAGGGATTTAGTTTTCTAAGCTGAGTTTTTTTAGTAGGATGCTTTTTTCCTCTAAACATATCCACCAAATAATATCTTAGCTGTTCTTTTAAATTTTTTGTTGTTGGAATGTACTGTCTCCATTCTCCAGTAGTAAAATGCCAAAAAATAGAAATTACAATAAGCCCAAGAAGCAGCCAAGAAGCTGTTCTATGAAATGCTACAGCCTTTTCAAATCCAAAAATATCAAAAGTACCATGTACTTCGAAGCCTGTTATGGCCAAAAACATAATTAATAAAGCTTGTGACCAATGCCAAAACCTCTCAAATCCTTTATAAATATATACTTTACTCATATTATTAATTTTAAAACTTTTTACGAATCTAACCTGTCTGGTTGTTCTTCCTTATTATGATCAATTACTTGTTTTTTATACCGGTTGTTTTTAATATCTTGACCTATACGTAGCCCTGCATGACTTACTACTCCAAAAACTGCAAATATTAATAACCATTTACCAACCGTATCTAAAGTTTTATTGGTATCTCTCCCTGGTAAATAAAAGCCTGTTAAATTTTCTAAACGTCCACCTGTACGAGTATGGCAATCCACACAACTTAATGCTTTATCTTTCGGTGAAACCATATGATTTAAAGGCCAATAACTTTCAGTTTTAATAAAATCAAATTTTCCACTATAAGGTTGTCCTGCTATTTCCATTCCTTTCTTAGCAGCAGTTTCCCAATTAAAATCGTTCCAATACGCACTATCACCTTTTTTATCACCATACAATAAAGGTTGAATTAATCGCATATACTCTGTATCGTAAATTTGATCACCTCTATGAATTTTTACAGGAATAATTTTAGAATTTCTATCGTTATAAGAACCATGTAGTGTATTCATTTTAACCACATCAGTTGTAATACTATCTCCTAATCTGTATTGTTCTGCTGTTCCATTAAACCACACATATTCTGGCTTAACATTACGTTGCCAATCAAACGAACCTTTTATAGATAAATAACTGTGATTCCCTAGTGAATCTTCTACAGAATAAGGCTCACCATCTTTTAATTTTCCAGCATCAGACCAATTCCAAGACATTTTTGTTGAATTTACCTTAGCATATTCTGGAATATGACAGGTTTGACAAGCTATTTTTGAACCATGACGATTTAAAACATCATTAAAATGTGGTGTAGTTGTATGGCAATCTTGACATTTTGCACGGTTTATATTATTTGTTGATACAGTATAGAGTTTTCCTTTCATTTGATGGTTTGGAGCTGTATGACAAGCAACACATTCCATATTCATTCCATTTGTTGCCATATGTACGTCTACTTCTCTATCACAAGAAAGTTGTGACACTTCTAAATCTCCGTGTTTAACATTATTTCCTCCTCCACTAAAAAAGTGACAAGAACCACAATTATTTCTAGTTGGTAAACCTACACTTTGTGCTACATTTTCTAAATTTACTGTTCTATCTGGATATCCGGCCATTGAAGATCCTTTAAAATATTCTTCACTATTATCATGACACACCATACAATCTACATTTCTAGCATTAGAAAAATCGTAATGGTTACTATCCATACCAAAACCAATATGACATTTTGCACATGATTTTTCATTTGAATTAGCACCAATACAAAAATTGTTTAGAACATTTTTTTTACCTGAAGCATAAACACCTTTACCTTTAACATAGGAAAGTCTGTCCCAATTCCAGTGAGAAGAAGCCATTACTTCTTTATGTGTTTCGGTATGACAAGTAAGACAGGTTTCTGTTACTTCTTGAGGTGTTTCAAACTTTTTATGCAAAACACCTAACTTGTGATGGTCAACAGAAGGAACTGCTTTAAATGCATATTTTTGCTTTAACTGCTCTAATTTTAAATTGGCAGGCTCATCTTCATGTGAAATATTTACTGCTACTAACGTTGCAATAATAATCACTATTACAATAATTATCGATTTATACATTTATACAAATTTTTAATTCACTTTATTAAAATCCTATCGTTTTATATTCTGATTAAGAAAAATTATAAAAGACTCATTTATTAAAAAAACAGCGTTTTAAACTAAGTTTCTTAAATTCAAAATATTTGTAAGTATAAATGTCTTAATACTTTACACATTGTTTTTATACAAATGTTACATAAAAAAAAGCGTAAAAATGTAGAAGCCTATTATCTAATGATTTAGCTTTATTTTGAATTTCTAATTTAAAATCATTCTAAAATAATTTAGATTTTAAAGACTAAAAACAGTCAATTTCACTCATTTTAAACTTCAAAATCCATTAAAAAAGTGATAACTATTTTTATTTAATTAAAATTAAACAATGTATTAAGTTTATTAAATTGATAAAATGATACCTTATATTTGTATTATAAATAATTTAAGGCACTTTAAATGATATTAATTAGCAAAGACAAAAATTCAATCATAAAAATGGATAAAGGAGAATTGATTAGCTATAAAAAAAATGGCGAAGAATTAATTCATCAAAAAACAAATCCAGGTTGGAGAAATTCAGATACCGAAATGTTCCCTATAATTGGTCCAACTAACGCTAATAATTTTATTGTTACCACTCCTAAAGGTAATTACAACCAAGATCAACACGGACTTTTACGAGAATTAGAATACACGCTTTTAGATCAAAACGATACTAGTTTTGTTTTTCAAAAAAAATATACAGCTTATACAGCCATTGAAAACTCTAAATATCCTAATAAATCTACAGTTCGTTTAGTTTCTTGGCCTTATAATTTTAGTTTTCAAAAAAAAATTGAATTACAAAATAATGGGCTAAAAATTTCATTTGAAATTAGTGCAGAAAAAGGAATGCCATTTATGTTAGGGTATCATCCTGCGTTTATGTTAAAAGGAAATTTAGATGAAATTATAGAGTTTAAAAACCAATCAATAACTATCCCTAAAATTATTGAAGGTGGTAGTAAAGCCTATTCAATTTTAAATACTAACAAACTTAAATTAATTAAAAAAGAAGGTTACAACCTATCTATAGAAACCAAAGGTTTTAACAATTTTATGTTATGGACAGAAGTTTCTAATATGTTGTGTATTGAACCAATTACTGCATATCCGTATGTTGGAGAAAAAATGCTTTCAGAAAAATTATTTAACAAATCTAATGGTATTGATACTTTTGAAGTATTAATTACACCTTACAAATAACTTACTGAAAACATACATATTACAACTACTTAAAGCATTATAAAATTTATAAAATTAGAAGCTAATTTTGATAAATTTGTAGTCAGATTATAAAAATAAATTTCTGTACTTTTGCAACCGATAAATGTACAAGAATGAGCGCACAAAAAAAAGTAGCATTTTACACACTAGGATGTAAACTTAATTTTTCTGAAACTTCTACAATTGCACGTAACTTTCAAAATGAAGGTTTTGAGCGTGTAGATTTTGACGAAAAAGCTGATATATACGTAATTAACACCTGTTCTGTAACCGATAATGCAGACAAACGTTTTAAATCAATTGTTAAAAATGCATTGAAAAAAAATGAAAATGCTTTTTTAATTGCAATTGGTTGTTATGCCCAATTAAAACCCGAAGAATTAGCTGCTGTTGATGGTGTAGATATGGTTTTAGGAGCTACTGAAAAATTTAAAGTAACCAATTATATCAACGACCTTTCTAAAAATGAAATGGGCGAAGTGCATTCGTGCGAAATTGAAGATGCAGACTTTTATGTCGGTTCTTATTCAATTGGAGATAGAACACGTGCCTTTTTAAAGGTTCAAGATGGTTGTGACTATAAATGTACCTATTGTACAATTCCTTTAGCTCGTGGAATTTCAAGAAGTGATGTTTTAGAAAATGTATTGAAAAATGCAAAAGAAATTTCAGAAAAAGGAATTAAAGAAATTGTACTTACAGGTGTAAATATTGGTGATTATGGTAAAGGTGAATTTGGTAATAAAAAACACGAACATACCTTTTTTGAATTGGTAGAAGCATTGGATACTGTTGACGGAATTCATCGATTACGAATCTCTTCAATTGAACCAAATTTATTAACAAATGAAACCATAGATTTTGTTTCAAAATCTAATAGTTTTGTACCCCATTTTCACATTCCATTACAAAGTGGTAGCGATACTTTATTAAAATTAATGAAACGTCGCTATTTAAAAGAAACATATACCAACAGAGTTGAAGCTATAAAAAAGGTAATGCCAAATGCCTGTATTGGTGTTGATGTAATTGTTGGTTTTCCTGGAGAAACTGATGAATTATTTTTAGAAACCTACAACTATTTAAATGAATTAGACATTTCATATTTACATGTGTTCACCTATTCTGAAAGACCAAATACAGAGGCTATTAAAATGGATGGTGTAGTTGCTAAAAGAACACGAACAAAACGCAGTAAAATGCTTAGAGGTTTATCTGTTAAAAAAAGAAGAGCCTTTTATGAAAGTCAGATCGGTAATGAATTAACTGTTTTATTTGAAAGTGAAAATAAAGAAGGTTTTATTCACGGATTTACCGAAAATTACGTAAAAGTAAAAACTCCGTGGAACCCAGAATTGGTAAATACACTTCATAAAATTAAACTAACAAAAATAGATGAAGACGGAATTGTTCGTTTTGAATGGATAAAAATACCTCAGCTAAATTAAGAGATTAAAATGACTGAAATCAACGACTTATATACATTTGCTTTATTAGCATTTACGGCATTTTTCACAATTATAAATCCATTGGGAACTATGCCTATATTTATGTCTATGACCTCTTCTTTAAATAAAGAAAAAAGAAAACAAACAGCTAAAAAAGCTACCTTGGTTGCTTTTTTTACCATTATTGCGTTTGCTTTTTCTGGGCAAATTCTATTTAACTTTTTTGGCATTTCAGTAAATAGTTTTAGAGTTGTAGGTGGTTTAATATTTTTTATGATGGGTTGGGATATGCTACAAGCCCAATTAGGACAATTTAAACACACAAA
This sequence comes from Lutibacter sp. A80, assembly GCF_022429645.1. Lineage (GTDB taxonomy): Bacteria > Bacteroidota > Bacteroidia > Flavobacteriales > Flavobacteriaceae > Lutibacter. The sequence goes on along the minus strand of NZ_CP092480.1, from coordinate 407,682 downwards.
AGAAGAAGATGAAATTGATGCCTATGTTGAAGATATTTCTATAACACCTTTGGCTATTCCTATGATTTGTGGTCCTGGTGCAATTAGTAATGCAATTATTTTAATGGAGGATGCACATACTATTTCTCAAAAAATAGTTTTAATATTAGTAATAGGTTTCGTACTTTTATTAACCTATATAATTTTAATTGGTGCAAGCAAAATAACCGATAGATTAGGTTCTACTGGAAACAAAGTAATGATGCGTTTAATGGGATTAATTGTTATGGTAATTGCAGTAGAATTTTTCTTTAGTGGCTTAAAACCAATTATTATTGGAATGCTAGAACACTAATGAAAAAAAAAAAACACATCTATTTTGTACCTGGATTAGCTGCAAGTTCAAAAATATTTGAATATTTAAAATTTCCAGAAGACACCTTTCAATTACACTTTTTAGAATGGTTATTACCACTTTCAAAAAATGAAAAAATTGAAGATTATGCAAAAAGAATGTCTGATTTAGTTACCGAAAAAAATCCTATTTTGGTTGGAGTTTCATTTGGAGGTGTTATTGTACAAGAAATGAGTAAACATATAAATGTTCAAAAAATTATTTTAATTTCTAGTGTCAAAAACAGATACGAATTACCCAAACGCCTAAGATTAATTCAAAAAACAAAAGCTTATAAATTATTCCCTTCAAAATCCATTAAAAATTTTGAAGATTTTTCTTCATTTGCTTTTGGAGATTTTGCTAAAAAAAGAGTAAAATTATACAAAGAATATTTATCGGTAAGAGATGCTTTATATTTAGATTGGTCTATTTATAATGTATTGCATTGGAAACAAGAAGAAACACTTGATAATATACTACACATACAAGGTGACGATGACCATATTTTTCCAATTAAACATATAAAAAACTGTATTCCTATAAAAAATGGAACCCATATAATGGTGTTAAATAAAGCAAAATCTATTAGCAAAATAATTATTGACGCATTAAGCTAAAAAATATAATTATTAGAAGTAAAAAGTCCAGTATATTAAAACAAACTAAACTTTTTACTTCTAATTTAATTACCTTATTATATTACATTTTTGTGTCTATATACTCCATCACCTCTTTTTCAACTTGAATTGTTTTAGTATAAACAATTTTAGCTTTATTCAAAATTTCTTCAGCATACACACGGTCTTTAATATCTTTTGCATTAATTCTAACATTAAAATAAGCGCCAATTACTGCTGTTCTTGCACATAAAATTCCAACACCAGCATCAGAAAGAGACGTTTGCATCCCTTCAGCAATCATAGCCTGCATTACTTCCATAGAATTAAAAGCAGTTTCCATTACTTGAAATGGAATTTCGGTAGCATATTTTGTAGCATTTTCAATAGCTTCCTTACGTGCTTTAATTTCTTCTTCATTGGATTTAGGCATTCTAAAACCAGCTATAATTTTATTAAAAGCATTGGTATCTTCATCAACCAAGTACAGTAATTTATTTTTATAAGCTTGTCCTTTTTCTGCCCATTCCGAATAAAATTCCCATTTGGCATCCCAGCCTGCCTTATGTGCTGAAAGGTTTGCTACCATAGTTCCTAAAGAAACTCCCAAAGCACCAACATAAGCTGAAATAGAGCCTCCACCTGGAGCCATAGATTCTCCTGCTGTTTCTTCTGCAAAATCTTTTACAGTAAAATCTATTAATTTTTTAGAAGTTGTATCTTCTAATAAATATTCAATAATTTTTTCTTTTGGGTTAAAAGGCTTTAAGTCATCTAATCCTAAAGATTTTACCGCTATTTTTATTTTTTCTTTTTCTGAAATCCCTAAAGAACGCTCTTGTTTTTTTAAGAAATAATCAGCTGCATCTAGCATTGCTTTTAGAGGAATTAAGCCAATTAACTCTGAACCTGTTACCCGTAAACCTCGTTTGGTAGCAGATTTCACTGTTTCATCAAATGCAACATGCATAGATGTAATATTGATATTGGTTAAATTATATGATATTTGTGCAATTCCATATTCTTCAATATACCACCCCATTCCTTTTACCGCTTTTAATTTTCCAGGAATACGTACAGGTTGTCCATTTGCATCTAATACTTTTTTCCCTGTAATCCCATTTTGGTATTTAACACGTCCAGCTTCCCTAATATCAAAAGCAATGGCATTTGCTCTTCTGGTTGAAGTTGTATTTAAATTTATATTATAAGCAATTAAAAAATCACGTGCAGAAATAGCTGTGGCACCACTTTTAGCAACACGCTCATTAAATTCAGCTGGTCCAAAATCTGGTTTCCAATCTGGGTTTACCAGTTTTTCTTTTAAACCTTCATACTCACCAGAACGGCAAGTTGCTAAATTTTTTCGTTTTACTTCTTTAGCAGCATTTTCATAAAAATAACCAGGTATCCCCAACTCATCTCCTACTCTTTTACCTAATTTATGAGCAAAAACCGCAGTTTCTTCTAAAGTAATTCCTGAAATTGGTACTAAAGGGCACACATCTGTAGCTCCAAAACGTGGATGTTCTCCAGTATGCTTGCTCATATCAATTAATTCTGCAGCTTTTTTAATAAGTAAAAATGCAGCTTCAATTACATTTTCAGGTGCACCAACAAATGTAATTACAGTTCTATTTGTTGCATTACCTGGATCTACATCTAATAATTTAACACCTTCAACAGTTTCTACAACCGAAGCTATCTCATTTATTTTTATAGCATCTCTTCCTTCACTAATATTTGGTACGCATTCTATTAATTGTTTGTTCATATTGTATAGTTTAGATATTCAAATTTAAGTAGATATTTTAATAATTACTGATACCATTTCAAAATAAATACTGCATATTTAACCCATTAATCACATTCAATCTATTTTACTGCTTCATCTTAAATTAGCTATATTTTAAAGTTTCTAATACACCCTAAAAAAATATAATTATCATCGTTTAATTATTATAAATATTACTACTATTTTCAGTATTAAATATATAAAGAATAATCTTGTTAAAGTGTTGTTAAAAACATTATAATCGCATCCGAATTCAATAACTTAGCACACAATAAATCAAACCTATTATTTAAGATTAAAAATCTATAAAAACTAAAAAAAAAAGTTTATAAACAAAATATAGCATTATATCTGATTAGTATGTTTTCTAAAAATAAAATGATAATAGGTGGATTAGTTTTTCTAATTCTAATAATTGCAGTTCTAATACTTTCTCCTTATGGTATTAAAAATTATGTTATAAAAAACAGCAAATCTCTTGTAGGTAGACAAGTTGATGTTGGTAAATTAAACTTAAATTATTTTACTGGTACTTTAAAACTTATCGATTTTAAAATGTTTGAAAACGATAGTACTACTGAATTTATAACATTCGACACCTTAATTATTGATACAGAACCTTATAAATACATAAGTAACAAAATTGTTATTGAAAAGTTTTTCCTCTCTGGTTTAAACGTTAATACCATTCAGAAAGACAGTGTTTTTAATTTTAACGATTTATTAGAATTTTATAAATCTGAACCAGATACAATACAAACTAAAGAAGAAGATATTGAACCAATTAAATATTATTTAAATAATCTTGAACTTAAAGGTGCTAACCTTATTTATAACGATAAAAATATAGATCAAATTACAACTATTAAAGATTTTTCTTTTTTTATTCCTTTTATTGGCTGGAATCAAAAAGAAAAAACGAATGCTGATTTAAAGTTTAGTTTAAACGAAGACAGTACACTTAATACTAAAATAAATATAAATCCTGTTGATGGGGAATTTGATTCTGACATAACCATCGATAATTTGCACTTAAATTCATTTTACAATTATATTGCGCCTTATGCTGAAATAAATAGTTTTGAAGGTCAACTAAATTCTCAAATTAAAATTGAAGGTAATATTTACGATGCATTAAAATCTATTGTATCAGGAAACATTTCTATAACTGATTTTGAAATAACAGATACTTCAAATAAAAAAATTATTGCAGCCAAAAACATTGGAACTCAACTCCAAAAAATAGACTATTTTAACAACTCATATACTATAGATTCACTTTATATAAATGAGCCTTACACCTATTTTGAAATAGATACCATCTCTAATAATTTTTCAACAGTATTTAAACTAAATGATACTACTAAAGTTGAAAAAACAGCAACTCCAAATATTGCATCAGATACAATTCAACAAACATCCGAGGAAAAAGAATTGTATTACGCTATACATCATGTGAACATTTCTAATGGTTTAATAGATTTTTCCGACAATTCTACTAGTGAGGAATTTAACTACCTTTTAAGTGAAATTCAAATTAATTCTGATAGTATTTCTAATAATTCTGAGCTAGTACATATCAATTCTAATTTAATTTTAAATGAAAAAGGAAAACTTAATGCGGTATTAAATGTAAATCCTTCAACCTTAAAATTTGATTCAGACTTAAACATTGATAATTTATATTTAGATACATTTTACAATTATATTACCCCTTTTGCTGAAATAAATAGTTTTAAAGGTCAAGTAAATACTAAAATTAAAATTAAAGGTAATTTTAACGATGCCATAAAATCTACCGTTTCTGGAAATGTATCTGTAAATAATTTTGAAATGACAGACACTTCAAATAAAAAATTTATTGGAGCTAAAAACATTGGTGCGCAACTTCAAAATATAGATTACACCAACAATTTATACAAACTAAAATCTTTAAGTATAAATGAACCTTATACCTATTTCCAATTAGATTCTATAACTAATAATTTTTCAAAAATATTTAAACTTGATGAAACAAGTAATACAGAAGCCATAGAAAATAATCAAAAAAATACTACAGAAAATGAACTGTATTATGCAATAAATAAATTGAATGTTACTAAAGGTGTTTTAGATTATTCCGATAATTTAACTGGTGAAAAATTCGACTATTATTTAAGTGATATTGAAATTGATACAGATAGTATTTATAGCAATTCAGATTTGGTTAATATCTATTCTAATATGCGTTTAAACAAGCGAGGAAAACTTAACGCTAAATTAAGTTTAAACCCCACAGACTTTAATAATGCAGAAATAGCGATTACGGTAGAACGTTTTTTGTTATCTGATATTAATATTTATTCGCGCTATTATATGGGGCACGATATTTTAGAAGGCGACTTTTTTTACAACACTAAAACTAATATTATAGATGGTAATTTAGTTAGTGAAAACAAATTATTAGTTAAAAATGCTGCTGTTTCAAGTACTTCAAAAGGTTTAAATAAGCTTCCTTTAAAATTTGCGCTGTTTCTTTTAAAAGACAAAAATGGAGATGTTGAATTAGATGTACCTGTTCGTGGTGATTTAAATGATCCTTCTGTAAATATTGGAAAAATTGTATGGACAACCTTCAAAAATCTAATTTTAAAAACTGTTGCTAGTCCAGTTAATTTTTTAGCCGATTTTATTGGTGTTGACCCTAAGGAATTGGAGGAAATTGAATTTTCTTACACAGATACTATTCCTTCTTTAAAGAATCAACAACAACTTGATAAATTAATTGATTTAGAAAACAAAAAGAAAGGACTTAAAATTGAATTATTACATTTTGTAGATTTAAACCTTCAAAAAGAAGCTGTTGCACTTAAAACAATAGGTACACAATTTAATGCCGAAACTCAAAAAGATTATACAAAAAACAAAAATCAGTTTGAAGAATATTTAATAGCTAAAACTGCTCCAGATACATTAAGTCTAAAAGATGCCGTTTTAAAATTAAGTGCAAATACAAATTTAGATTCTATAGTTACAACAAATAACACTAAATTATTAAAAAACACAAAAGCTTATTTAATTGAGCAAAATCCGTTTACAAAAATTAAAGTTTTAACTGCCGATCCAAGAGAACCTGAACATGTAGGTTCAGAATCTAAATTTAACATAAAATACAATCTATTAGAAGATCGCATTAATACAAAAAGAGATTCAATTTAGTTTTTTAAAATTTTAAAAGCTAAACAATAGCTAAACGTTAAAAATTAACTAGGTTTTGCTTCTTTGATTTAGAATATCTTAAATTATATTATTTTTTATTAATACAAACAATAATTAAATTTTAAAATTAGCTTTAACAAACGAAAATTGAAAAAAAATGTGTTATTTTGAAACTCCAAAATAAACGAAAATAACAAATGAATATTGATACTAAAAAGAAAGTTCTTATTACTGGAATGGCTGGTTTTATTGGTCATCATTTGGCCAAATTATTACTAAAAAACAACTATTCAGTTGTTGGTTTAGATAATATTAATAATTATTACGATGTTAATTTAAAATTAGCACGTTTAAAAGATTTAGGTTTTAATACTTCAGAAATAACATACAATACTTTATTAAAAGTAGATGACAACGCATTTATTAAATTAGATTTAACAGATTTAGATAATTTAAAGCAATTATTTAAAGAACAAAAATTTGATTATGTAGTTAACTTAGCTGCACAAGCTGGTGTTAGATATTCACTAGAAAACCCACAATCTTATGTAGATAGTAATATTACAGGTTTTTTAAATATTTTAGAAAGTTGTAGAGCTTATCCAGTAAAACATTTGGTATTTGCATCTTCTAGTTCAGTTTATGGTTTAAGTGAAGATATTCCATTTAAAGAAGATAACTGCACCGATCATCCATTAGCTATTTATGCTGCTAGTAAAAAGGCAAATGAAATGATGGCACATTCGTATGCCAATTTATTTAATGTACCTGCTACTGGTTTAAGATTCTTTACAGTTTATGGTCCTTGGGGAAGACCAGATATGGCCTTGCATATTTTTACTAAAGCAATGGTTGAAGACAAAGAATTTGAAGTATTTAACAATGGTGATATGAGTAGAGATTTTACCTATGTTGGGGACATTGTTGAAAGTATAAAACGTTTATTACCTTTAGCTCCTAAAGAAAATAATCCTGCATTTAACCCTAAAAAACCAACTTCTTCTAAAAGTTCAAAAGCATATCAAATTTTTAATATTGGAAACAATAGCCCTGTGGCTTTAATGGATTATGTAAAAGCTCTAGAAAAAGTATTGGATAAAAAAGGGAAAATTATATTTAAACCAATGCAACCTGGCGATGTAAAATCAACCTACGCAAATGTTGAAAGTTTATTTAATTATATAGATTTTAAACCTAAAACAACTATAGAAGAAGGTGTAAAAGCTTTTGTTGAAAAATATTTAGAACTGGAAAATTTAAAAAATGGTTAAACGTTGAAAAACTAAACTAGTTAATTTTAAAGCAATTCCAAATACCTAAAACTTAATAAATAATTTATGAAAAAAACATTTTTAGCTATTATTAGCCTATTGTTGTTATTTGCAGTATCAATACCGCTTAACGCTCAAGAAAAAAATACTAAAAAAGATAATACACGTTGGACTCCTGAAGATATTATTAATACAGAATCTATGCGTTCAGTTTCAATTTCTCCTGATGAAACTATGGTAGTTTGGACTAAAAATAAAGCTGTAAAAGAAAAAGATAAATTTGTTTCAGACATCTATTTAACACGTTTAGACCTTCCAGAAAAAAATAGTTTTAAAACAATTCAGCTAACAAATGCAAACGAAAACGACTACAGTCCTATTTTTTCAAAAGATGGTGAATTTATTTATTTTTTATCATCTCGAGAAAAAGGGAAAAAACTTTGGAAATTAAGTATTTATGGTGGTGAACCTAAAGAAGTTAAAGAGTTTAAAAATGGTATATCTAGTATTGCTTGGTTAAACAAAAACACTTTACTTTATAAATCTAATGAAGGACAAACCTTATATGAAAGTCAACTAAAAGAAAAAAAAGATGATGTAATTGTTGTTGAAGATTCTTTACATTGGAAACCTTCTAGAGTTTATGCCTATAATTTAAAAGATAAATCAATAAAGAGAATTACAGACAATAAAAAACCATTAGAAAGTTACACTATTGCTCCCAATGGAAAATGGCTAATTTATAGTACTAGCAGAAGTAGAAGTTACGCTTCCGATGCTCAAAAAGATCCTTTTTATTTTTTAAAAAACCTTGAAACCAATACTGTAACACAAATTTTAAAGCCTTTAGAATTTCCATCAAACAGATTTAATTTTAGCAAAGACAATAAAGGTTTTTACTTTACATCAACACACGCTTCAGATCCAAAATGGAATGGCGCTGGTATTTCAGAATTGTATTATTACACATTAGAAACTAATAGCTACAAAAAAGTAGATTTAGAATGGGAATTAGGCATAGGTCGTGGCTATAATCTTGTTGGCAACGATGTAATTGTTACACTTGCAAATAAAGCTTATTACAAATTAGCATACTATAAAAAAAATGGTAATTCTTGGACTAAAAAATCAATAGATTTAGATGAAAAAGACAATCATACTACCTTATTAAACGTTTCAGAAAACGGTTCTAAAGTTATTTATCAATATTCTACAGCTTCAAAATTACCTAAATTTTATGTTGCAGATATTTCAAAAAATAAATTTAGTAATGAAAAAGAAGTTGTTTCATTAAATAAAAATTTAGCTAAAAAAACTATTACTAAAAGTGAAGTATTAGTTTGGAAAGGTTATAATAATGAAGAAGTTACTGGGATTTTATACTATCCAGAAAAATATGAAGCTGGCAAACGTTATCCACTAATTTTGTCTATTCACGGTGGACCTTCAGGTGTTGATACAGATACTTGGAGCGAACGTTGGAGTACTTATCCAAATATTTTAGCGCAACGTGGTGCCTTTGTTTTAAAACCAAATTATCATGGTTCTTCTAACCACGGACTTTCTTTTGTTGAAAGTATAAAAGGAAATTATTACGAACCAGAATTAGAAGATATAACCAAAGCAATAAACCTGTTAGACGAAAAAGGAATGATTGATAAAAATCAATTAGGAACTATGGGCTGGTCTAACGGAGCAATTATTACAACTATGCTTACGGTTCGTTATCCAGATATGTTCAAATTTGCTGCACCTGGCGCAGGAGATGTTAACTGGACATCAGATTACGGCACTTGTAGATTTGGAGTAAGTTTTGACCAATCTTATTTTGGTGGTGCTCCTTGGGATGATTTAAATGGTAAATTTTACAACGAAAATTACATTAATAAATCGCCATTATTTGAAATTGAAAAAATAAAAACACCTACAATTATTTTTCACGGCAGCGAAGACCGAGCAGTTCCTCGTGATCAAGGATGGGAATATTACAGAGGATTACAACAAGTAAATAAAGCTCCTGTTCGCTTTTTATGGTTTCCTGGACAACCACACGGATTAGGTAAAATTACACATCAATTACGTAAAATGAACGAAGAATTAGCTTGGATAGATACCTATTTATTTAAAAAGCCTTCAACTAAAAATGAAGCCTTTAAAAAAGAAAGTCCTTTAGCTAATTTATTAAAAATTGATAGTGTTAAAATTACTGAAACTGGTAATTTTGGTGACATAAAAAATGCTAATTTAATTCCCGAAACAGTTGTAATTAAAAAAGATTCCATTGCTATTGGTAGATTTGAAATTACAAATGCACAATTTAAAGCTTATAAACCAACATTTAAATTTAATGCAGGTTTAGACAATTATCCGGTAGTTACATCTAAAGAAGAAGCTTTAAAATATGTTGCATGGCTAAGTAAAATTACTGGAGATACTTACAGACTACCAAATGCAAAAGAAGCAGAAAAACTTCAGAAAGCAGCGCATAAAGCTGCAGCTAAAGAAAACACCTTAAATTACTGGGCTGGTTATAGTATTACTATTGACGAAGTTGAACAATTAAATCAAAAAGTAAAAGAGTTAAAATCGCACTTATATAAAAAAGTTGGTAAAAATAAACCAACAAAAATTGGGGAAGCTTTTATTTATGATTTAGGAGGAAATGTAGCCGAATATTTTGAAAATGGAATTTACGGTTATAGTGCTTATGATTTTTACGATGCTAATAATTCTGAAATGATTTCAAGTAAACATGTAGGAATTAGAGTAATTAAAGAATAATATTTTACAAAAAAGAGGAAGTATAAAAATTATTAAAATCCGTAATTCTGAATTTATTTCAGAATCTCACCATACTAGTAATTTAGTTTAGGTTGACGAGATTTTAACTTTTTAAACTTCCTCTTTTTAATTATATTTATTAATTATTCTTAAAAAATTATCTAGAATAATTAGGAGATTCTTTAGTAATAGTTACATTATGTGGATGACTTTCTCGCATACCTGCAGCAGTTATTTTTACAAACTGAGCAGATTTTTGCGCATTAATATCTTTAGAACCACAATATCCCATACCAGCACGTAAACCACCAATAAATTGAACCATTGTTTCGTTTAATTCACCTTTATAAGGCACACGACCAACAATTCCTTCAGGAACTAATTTTTTAATATCATCTTCTATATCTTGAAAGTATCTATCTTTAGAACCGTGTTTCATAGCTTCAACAGAACCCATACCACGATAAGATTTAAATTTTCTTCCTTCAAAAATAATAGTTTCACCTGGAGACTCTTTTGTTCCTGCTAATAAAGAACCTAGCATAACAGCATCTGCACCAGCTGCAAGTGCTTTTGGAATATCACCTGTATATCTAATACCACCATCGGCAATTACAGGGACACCTGTTCCTTTTATTGCTTCAGAAACATCTAAAATAGCCGATAATTGAGGAAAACCTACACCAGCAACTACACGTGTTGTACATATAGAACCAGGACCAATTCCTACTTTTACAGCATCAGCTCCTGCTTCTACTAAATATTTTGCTGCAGCACCAGTTGCAATATTTCCTACAATTACGTCTGTACCTGGATATTTGGTTTTTACTTCTTTTAATACTGTAACAACACCTTTTGTATGTCCGTGAGCAGTATCAATTATTAAAGCATCAACACCTGCTTTAATAAGCGCTTCAGCTCTTTCTAAAACATCATGTGTAACACCTAAAGCAGCTGCAACTCTTAAACGACCATACGAATCTTTATTTGCATTTGGATTTTCACTAACCTTAATAATATCTCTAAATGTAATTAATCCAACTAATTTATAGTTATCATCAACTACTGGTAATTTTTCAATTTTATTATCTTGTAAAATAACTTCTGCTTGTTTTAAAGAAGTTCCAACAGCCACAGTTACTAATTTTTCAGAAGTCATAACTTCTTCAATTTTGCGGGTGGTATCACCTTCAAAACGTAAATCTCTATTGGTAACAATACCTATTAGTACACCCTCTTCATTAATTACAGGAATACCTCCAATACCATATTCGTGCATTAAACTTTTAGCGTCAAGTACCGTTTTATCTTTTGTAATTGTAATAGGATCTATAATCATTCCTGATTCAGATCTTTTTACTTTTCGTACTTCATTTGCTTGTTGCTCAATAGACATGTTTTTATGCAAAACACCTATTCCTCCTTCTCGAGCCATAGCTATTGCCATATCCGATTCCGTTACAGTATCCATCGCTGCAGATACTATTGGAACATTTAAAGGTATGTTTTTAGAAAATTTTGTTTGAATACTAACATCTCTTGGTAAAACTTCAGAAAATGCTGGAATTAATAATACATCGTCGTAGGTTAAGCCTTCTCCTACGAATTTATTTTGGTGTGAAATCATATTGCAATCAACTTAGAAATTAATTGCGTGCAAATTTAAACTTTTTAATTTAAAAAGAGGTAAAATATTAATTTGTTTACTTTTTGATAAAACAAAAAACCCATAAACACTTAATAATGTGATACATAAAATTCAATTTATCTTTATAAAAACTCTTTTAGTTAACTAATATTAATAGTGAAATTTATACTTTGAAAAATATATGTTTTTATAACTTTCTAGAAATTATAGTGCATCAAAAATTTTAAGTGCCTCGTTGTATGCACTTTCAAAACTCATTGCGCTTATATTTGAAACTACTTTTTGCTGATTAAAATACGTAATAAGCTTTTCAGTTGGCATATTTCCAGTTAATTCATCTTTTGCCATTGGACAACCTCCATAACCTTTTATAGCTCCATCAAATCTAGAACAACCAGCTTTATATGCTGCATCAACTTTTTCGAACCACTTATTTGGAGAGGTATGTAAATGCGCTCCAAATTCTACAGTAGTGTATTGCGGAATTAAATTTGAAAATAGGTAATCTATAATTTCTGGAGTAGAACTACCTACTGTATCTGACAAGGATATAATTGTACCGCCCATTTGCACAATTTTTTCTGTCCATTCTGCTACAATTTCCACATTCCAAGGATCTCCATAGGGATTCCCAAACCCCATAGACAAATAAACAACCACTTCTTTATTTGTTTTAGACGCAATGTTCAAAATTTGATCTAAAGCAACAATGGATTCAGAAATTGTTTTACCTGTATTTCTCATTTGAAAATTTTCTGAAATAGAAAATGGATAACCTAAATAATAAATTTCTTCAAATTTTGAAGCATCCTCTGCTCCACGCACATTGGCAACTATTGCCAACAATTTGCTTACAGTTTTACTTAAATCTAATTTAGAGAGTACTTGAGCTGTATCTCGCATTTGAGGAATTGCTTTTGGCGAAACAAAACTTCCAAAATCTATGGTATCAAAACCAACACGTAACAGCGCATTTATATACTGTGCTTTAGCCTCAGTTGGAATAAAATGTGATTTTATTCCTTGCATTGCATCACGTGGACATTCTATAAGTTTTACGGTTTTCATACAGTTCAAATATACAATATCTACTCAGAAAAAAGTATAAAAATAGCAATACCAATAAAAACAATAATTTTAAACCACTTAATATTTGAATTAAATGTTGGATGTTTTTTTAAATAACCTGCAAAACTCCCTGAAAGCAAAGAAACTACTATAAAAATAGCTAATGCTTGTAACATAAAAAGCAGTCCTAACACATAAAATTGAACAATGGTACTTTGTGTATTAGAGTATAAAAAACCAGGGAAAAACGCTAAAAAGAAAATTGAAACTTTAGGATTTAAAACATTCATTATAAAACCTTGTTTAAATAATTGTAACAATCCTTTTTTGTCTGCTTTTGCTTTTAGAATTACATCTTCATTAGTTTTATAAGTAATATATGCCAAATAAAGTAAGTACAAAGCTCCAAACAATTTAATACCAAAATATATGTATTCTGATTGTTTTATAATTGCTGAAACCCCAAAAGCAACTAAAGTAGTATGTACTATAATTCCTGAAACCAAACCTAATGCAGTTGCTATTCCATATTTTTTACCATTAGTTATACTTTGTACCAATACATAAATTATGTCTGGACCTGGTGAAATGGTTAATAGCATAGATGCAGCAATAAATGAAATAAGAGTTTCCAAATTAAATTATAGTTACAATTGTTGATTAAAAAGGTATTTATATTTAAAATCGATAGCCAATTCGTACATGTAGGTTTACTGCTACCTCACCTTCATTTTCTAAAAATCCAGCATTTTTTGCAAAATAATAAATGTAGCCAATTCCAATTCCTGTTTCATATAAAAAATGGTTTCCTATATTTCTTCTAATTCCCCAGGTAGGAACTACAGAAATATCACTCACTATTTTTATGTTATTGTAATTAGATATTTCAAACCAACTGGGATGATAACTTGTTTTTAACGAAATAAAATTTCCGCTATTTCCTGCAATTTTACGTGATTTTTTTACTCTATTTTTAAGGTTGTAGTAAAGTCTAGGTTCTAATGTTAGAACAGGTATCATTAAAAAACCATTGTTATCATAAAAATCTCCACCCCAAATTCCAGCATCTAAACCCAATTCAGTTCTCAAAGCAATGTTATTAGATAATTTAGACTCATTATGCCCCCAAATACCTAAAAAACCAGATTGTATTCCATAAATAGATTTCTCTACACTCGCTGTTTGAGAATTAACAATAAAGTACAATCCACAAAAAACTAACGTGAATATTATTTTTTTCATTTATTTTAAAATTAGTTTTTTAGCATTATTTCACATTAAGAATAGCCTCATTAATTAGTTTAATCAATCCTGGACCTTCGTAAATAAATCCTGTATAAATTTGAACTAAATCTGCTCCTGCACTTAATTTTTCAAGTGCATCTTCTGCTGAATGTATACCTCCTACACCAATAATAGGAAATGCTTTATTAGATTTTTCGGCTAAATATTTAATAACTTTTGTACTTCTATCTTTTACTGGTTTTCCACTTAAACCACCATTACCAATAGCTTCTAATTGTGCTTTTGAAGCTTGTAATCCTTCTCTATTTACAGATGTATTAGACGCTATTACACCATCTATTTTAGTTTCAGCAACAATTTCAATTACTTCATCTAGCTGAATTTCATTTAAATCTGGCGCTATTTTTAATAAAATTGGTTTTTGCTTTTTAAAGGTGTTGTTTAATTCTTGAACTTTGGTTATTAATTCTATCAAATAATCTTTGTCTGTTAATTTAGCGTGACTTCCTACATTTGGACAACTAACGTTTAACACAAAATAATCTACATACGGATGTAAATCTAAAAAGCATTTTAAATAATCTGCCGTATAATCTTCAGGCATTGTATCGGTATTTTTACCAATATTACCACCAATTATAAGGTTTCCTTTATTCTTTTTTAGTTGTTGAATTGCAGCTTCTAAGCCTTCATTATTAAACCCCATTCGGTTAATAATACCATTATCTGCTTTTAATCTAAACAAACGTTTTTTAGGATTTCCAGCTTGTGGTTTTGGTGTAACAGTTCCTATTTCAATAAAACCGAAACCAAAATTTGCCAACTCATTATATAAAACTGCATTTTTATCAAAACCAGCAGCTAAACCAACTGGATTTTTAAATGTTAACCCAAATAATTTTCGTTCTAATTTTTTATCATTAGTTTGAAATAAACTTCTAAAAATAGCTGGAATTCCAGGAATTTTACAAGAAAACTTAATTAATGAAAATGTAAAATGATGAATTTTTTCTGGATCAAAAAGAAAAAATAAAGGACGAATAATAGTTTTATACATAGTGTTATGTTTGTGCAAAATTAATAAAAGTGATTTGATTGAAAAGAATTAATAGTAAAAATCAAATTACATTATTCAAAATTTAGTTCATCGTTGTTTTATCACGTTTTAAATCGTAATTACTTTATATATAATTTATTATAAATAAAGATTGTTTACCTTTTAAGATTTTCTATACTTAGTCTAACAGTTTATTTAACTCCCTTCTACTCTATTTCTGAATCGGTTTCAGAATTAGTATTCTCATAATCTTTAAGTTTCTTAGCTTTTTTACTTCCTTCATAAATATCGTATCTAACATAAACACAATCTAAATCACCATTTTTTAAAGGAATTCTTTTTGAAGTTCTTAAACCAACATGTTTTATAGCTTCTCTGTTAGACGTTATAAACCAAACTGTAGAATCTGGGTAACCTCCTTTTAAAGTATCTCCAATTTTTTTATAAAATTCATTGATATTTATATCCAAACGTTCTCCGTATGGAGGATTAAATAATATGGTAGTTTTACCAAAAACTTCTTTTGCAGAATTAAAAAAGTTTATATGATGCACACCTATAAACTCCGATAAATTAGCATTTTCAATATTTTCTTTAGCTTTTCTTACCGCAGAAGGAGCTTTATCAAATCCCATAATTTTAAAATGAGAACTGCTTATTTTTTTCAATAAAGAATCTTGTATTTTAAAGTATAAATCTTCATCGTAATCTTCCCAGTTTTCAAAACCAAATTCTTTTCTATTTATATTTGCTGGTATATTATTAGCAATCATAGCAGCCTCAATTAAAATAGTACCAGAACCACACATTGGATCTATAAAATTACAATCTCCTCTATAACCAGATAACAACACCAAACCAGCTGCTAAAACTTCATTTATAGGTGCTATATTAGTTAAATTTCGATAGCCTCTTTTATGTAGAGAATCTCCAGAACTATCTAAAGAAATTGAACAAAAATCTTTTTGAATATGCACATGTATTTTTAAATCTGGATGTTTTACATCTACATTTGGACGCTTATGGTATTTATGCCTAAAATAATCAGCAATAGCATCTTTAGATTTTAATGAAATATAATGTGAGTTTGTAGTAAAATTTTTAGAATTTACCACAGCACCAATAGCAAAAGTACTATCCACAGTCATAAAACGCTCCCATTCTATCTGTTGAATTTTTTTGTACAAATCATCTTCATCAAAAACTTTAAAACGTTTTATTGGCTTTAAAATTCTAATTGCAGTTCTTAACGCAATATTGGCTTTGTACATAAAACCTTTATCTCCTTCAAAAGAAACACTTCTAACACCCGGAACAACATTTTGTGCACCTAAATTGGTAAGTTCGGTTGCTAAAACTTCTTCTAAACCAAACATTGTGGTTGCAACCATTTTAAAATTATGATACATACTCTTTTACTTTTTGCAAAAGTACTTAAATAATAAGTAAACTGTAGAAAGTATTTATAAGAAGACTTAAAAAATGATTTTTAATCAGTAAATTTTGTAAATAATAACTATTATTTAGTAACAATTTTAATAATTTATGTGATTATTGTTACACCAAACAATAGTAAACCACTGATTTTCAGCACAACTATAAATTAAAGACACTTCTACTAAATAAAACAATTTCAAATTGATTATTTTTGTGCCTATTTTAAAATTATGAATAAGAAAACAGAATGGTTTGCTTCTTGGTTTGACACCAGCTATTACCATATATTATACAAGCACAGAGACGATACTGAAGCTCAAGAATTTATTAAAAATATTGTTGCCTTATTATCTATAAATAAACAAGATAATCTCTTAGATTTAGCTTGTGGTAAAGGCCGACACTCTATTTTTTTAAACAAATTAGGCTATAATGTAGTTGGTGCAGATTTATCAAAAAACAGCATAAACATTGCTAAAAAATTTGAAAACGAAAGCTTGCGTTTTATTGAACACGACATGCGAAATCCATTGCAACATAAATACAATGTGATTTTAAATTTATTTACCAGTTTTGGCTTTTTTGAAGATGATAATGAAGATATCAAAATTTTAAAAAACATTAAAAATGGTTTAAAAACAGACGGAATTGCTATTATTGATTTTATGAACTCTAAAAAAGTAATAAATAATTTAGTACCTAAAGAAGTTCAAACAATTGATGGAATTACATTTAACTTAAGTAGATATGTTGAAAATGGTTTTGTTATCAAAAAAATAAATTTTGAAGCAGATGGAGAAAATCATACCTACTTTGAAAAAGTAAAATGTTTAGATTTAACAAAAATTAATTTATACCTAGACTCTGTTGGATTTAAAATAAAACATACTTTTGGAAATTATCAATTAGATTCATTTAACGAAAATACATCAGACCGTTTAATTTTAGTATTAGAATGACATATATAGTTCTTATTTTATCAGTTTTAATTGGAATGGTAATTGTTTATGGCTTAAAACCAAATACAAAAACCATACAATTATTATTAGCTTTTAGTGGTGCATACTTATTATCAATTACCATACTACACTTACTGCCTGAAGTTTACACATCTAACCAATCAAAAATTGGATTGTTTATACTTACCGGATTGTTATTACAATTAATTTTAGATTTTTTCTCTAAAGGTGCTGAACACGGCCATATCCACGTTAATGATAGTGTTGATTTTCCTTGGGCATTATTTATTAGTTTAGGTATTCATTCATTTATGGAAGGAATTCCTTTAGCACATAACCACCATCACGAACATTTATTATGGGCTATTGTAATACATAAAATTCCGATTGCAATTATTTTAGGGACGTTTTTTGTAAAATCAAATATTTCAAAATTTAAAGCAATATTATTTTTATTAATATTCTCTTTTATGTCTCCTTTAGGAACTTTTGCTGGAGGAAATATTTCTTTTTTATTAACTTATAAAACAGAAATTACGGCAATAATAATTGGGGTATTATTACATATATCAACTATTATTTTGTTTGAAACATCTAAAGACCATAAATTTAATTTGTATAAATTTATTGCAATTATAATAGGTATGATTGTTGCTTATTTAGCTTAATGTTATTAAATAATAAATTATAATATAACTATAATGTGCAACTACACCTGCACAAATACCACCAAAAGTATGAGAAATTAATGCTTTTGAAGTTAATTCTCTAAAATTTAAAGTATCTAACATTGCAGTGTGTGTACTTAAGTAACCACTCCAACACATTCCCATAGCCGTAAATACAGCAATGGTGTCTCCAGTTACAATACCATCTGCTATAAATGCTTTAACCAAAGAAAGTGATGCACCAACAGCACCTAAAGAAGTAATTGGAAATGCAATTAATTCTGGATTTTCAAAACCGAATAAACCTTCAAAAACCCACCAAATTTTTCCGGCTAATTCTGGAAGCAAAGGCACACCTTCATATGCTAATCCCTGATAACCAACTGTAGCATCATTCACTCCAAATGTTAACATCATAACCATTGTAGATATTATTAAAACGCCTGGTATAATTGCCAATCCTAAACTTACACCAGATTTACCACCATCTAAAATTGAATTTAAAAACCTTATAAATACACTTCCCTCACTTTTAAAGCTTAAATTTTCTTCAACTTTAAAATTTACCGAATCATTTTCTTCTTTAATTTTTCCTTTAATAAGATACTGCATTAATCGTGTAGAAATAATAGCTCCAGTTAAAGCCCCAAAAAGACCTATCATTGCTGCTAAAAATAAGTTTTCTGTATTCCCTGGAATTTTTAAAGTAGACATAAAAGTAATAACGATTAAGCCCATTCCAAATGCTGTTCCAAAATTAGTTAATGAAATAAGTTCAAACTTTTTAAAATATTTATTGAAATTTTTATCGTTAGATAAACTAATAATTGCTGGATTATCTGATAAAAACGTTAAAACTCCTGCTAAAGATGCTACTCCAGGTAAATTAAATAATGGTCGCATTAATGGTGCTAAAATTATTTCTAACAACCGTACAACTCCAAATTCTATTAATAATTTACCTAGCGCACCCGACAATACTGTAATTCCCATAATGTAAAAAACGGTATTCATTAATAAATCCCAGGCGGTATTCATTATTGTATTTAACATATTTGAAACTCCCATAGTTGACCCCATGTATCCAAATATTCCAAAAAAGACTATTAAAAATAAAATTGCTTCATAACGTCTTTGAAGTAAAAAATCAGATTGCTTAATAGATTTTAGAGCATTCATTAATTAAATTTTATAAAGTGTTATTTTAACTATAATTCACTTATAAATTTAAAATTATTATAAAAATAAACGCATAAAAAAAACCCTTAAAAATAAGGGCTTGAATGTTTTACACAATTCTAATTTAACTTTAATTTTATATAAAAAAAATAAGTTTTTTTTAAAAAAACACTATATATAATTTATTAAAATTAATAATTACTTATCAATTATAAATGCATTTTTTAATTTGCAACTTGACTAATAAACTTAATTCGCATTAATCTTAATTCTTCTTCATCGTAATCTCCATCAAATTCATCTAAAGCATTTTGAATACTATCATTTTCAGCTTCCATAAAATATTCAAAAATTTCTTCTTGCTGCTCCTCGTCTAATAGATCGTTAATACTATAATCAATATTAATTTTTGTACCACTATATACAATACGTTGCATTTCTTCTATAAGGTCATTAAATTCTAATCCTTTAGATTTTGCAATATCTTCTAGAGGTAATTTTCTATCTGTATTTTGAATAATAAATAATTTTAATCCAGAATTTACACCTGTACTTTTTACTACAAAATCATCTGGTCTTATAATATCATTTTCTTCAACATATTTAGCTATTAATTGAACAAAAGGTTTTCCAAATTTTCTAGCTTTACCATCTCCTACACCATAGATGTTTTTTAATTCATCAATAGTTATTGGGTATTTTAAAGCCATATCATCTAAAGAAGTCTCTTGAAAAACAGCATAAGGAGGAACTCCATTAGTTTTTGCTACAGATTTTTGTAAATCTTTTAATAATTTCACCAACACTTCATCTGCAGCAGAACCGTTACTTTTTGCATTAGAAATTATAGATTTATCTTCTGTTTCATCATATTTATGATCTTCCGTCATTAAAAAACTTGTTGGTTTAAGAATATAATTTAAACCTTCTTCAGTAATTTTAACTACGCCATATTGTTCAATTTCTTTTCTTATAAAACCTGCTACTAAAGCTTGTCTAATAAGTGCCATCCAATATTGCCCTTCATGATTAGATCCAGATCCAAAAAATGATTGTTCATCTGTTTTATGAGATTTTAACAATGCATTTACTTTACCAATTAGGGTATTTACAAGTTCTTTAGCTTTATATTTTTGGTTGGTTGCTTTTACAACTTCTAACAATAATTTTAAATCGCCTTTAGCTTCGGTTTTTTTCTTTGGATTTACAACATTATCATCCATTTTTGCACCTAAACCATTCACTTCATCAAAATCCTCTCCAAAATAATGTAATAAATATTTTCTACGAGACATTGATGTTTCTGCATAACCGACAACTTCTTGCAGTAAAGCATTTCCTATTTCTTGCTCAGCTATTGGTTTTCCGGATAAGAATTTTTCTAATTTTTCTATATCTTTATATGCATAGTAAGCTAAACAATACCCTTCTCCTCCATCACGTCCTGCTCTACCAGTTTCTTGATAGTAACTTTCTAAACTTTTTGGTATATCGTGGTGAATTACAAAACGTACATCTGGTTTATCTATTCCCATTCCAAATGCTATTGTTGCAACAACAACATCCACATCTTCCATTAGAAACATGTCTTGATGTTTAGATCTAGTTTTTGCATCTAAACCAGCATGATATGGCACTGCTTTTATTCCGTTAACTTGTAAAACCTGTGCAATTTCTTCAACTTTTTTTCTACTTAAACAATAAATAATACCAGATTTGTTCATGTGTAAACGAATAAATCTAATAATATCTGAATTTACATTTACAGTTTTAGGTCTTACATCGTAAAATAAATTAGGTCTGTTAAATGAAGCTTTAAAAGTTTTTGCATTAGACATTCCAAGAGTTTTTAGAATATCTTCCTGTACTTTTTCTGTAGCAGTTGCAGTTAAACCAATAATAGGTACTTTATTTATTTTTTCAATAATATTTCTTAAATTTCTATATTCAGGTCTAAAATCGTGACCCCATTCAGAAATACAATGGGCTTCATCTATTGCTACAAATGAAATATTTTGATTTTTTAAAAAATCTATATACTCTTCTTTAATTAAGGATTCTGGGGCAACATAAAGTAATTTAGTAATTCCGTTTTCAATATCACTTTTAACCTGCGCTACCTCAGCTTTATTTAAGGATGAATTTAATACATGTGCAATTCCACTATTTGCAGAAATACCTCTTATAGCATCTACCTGATTTTTCATCAATGCTATTAATGGAGAAACTACTATTGCTGTTCCGTCTTTAATTAAGGCTGGTAACTGATAACAAAGTGATTTTCCACCTCCAGTAGGCATAATTACAAAAGTGTCATTACCTTCAATTAAACTTTTTATAACTTTTTCTTGTAACCCTTTGAACTTATTAAAACCAAAATAGTTTTTTAGTTCTTTGTGTAAATCAACACTTATTTTACTCATTATTTTATACTTAATTATCTTTTAAAAAATAAGATTGCATTTAATATGTTAAAAATACAACTCAAATTTTTATTTTTTTAATAGTTTATTCAATTTCTAATTAAATAAATATATTTTTGTTTGAAACTAAAGATAAACCTTTTTTAATCGTAAAACTTAATCTTTTGAAAAATAAAAATACAATTATTGAGATTGCAAAGCAAACTATTATTGAAGAAAGCAACGCAATTGCGAATTTAATAAATTTTGTTGATGAAAATTTCACAAAAACTGTTAATTATATCCTAACATCAAAAGGAAGGGTTATAGTAACAGGTATTGGCAAAAGCGCAAATATAGCAACTAAAATTGTTGCAACCCTAAATTCAACTGGTACTCCGGCCATTTTTATGCACGCTGCAGATGCAATTCATGGTGATTTAGGTAATATTCAAAAAAATGATACTGTAATATGTATATCTAAAAGTGGAAATACGCCTGAAATTAAAGTTTTAGTACCATTAATTAAAAATTATGGAAATACAATTGTTGCAATTACAGGAAACACTACATCTTTTTTAGGAACTCATGCCGATTATGTATTAAGCTCTTTTGTTGAAAAAGAAGCCTGTCCAAATAATTTAGCACCAACTTCTAGTACTACAGCTCAATTAGTTATTGGAGATGCACTAGCAGTTTGTTTATTAGAAAAAAACCATTTTTCTACTGAAGATTTTGCAAGGTATCATCCAGGTGGAGCACTTGGTAAAAAATTATATTTAAGAGTTAACGACTTAATTGAAAATAATGAGCTTCCAATGGTAACACCAACAACACCTATTAAAGATGTTATTATTGAAATCTCAAAAAAACGCTTAGGTACAACTGCTGTAATTGAAAATAATAAAATTGTTGGTATTATAACAGATGGTGATTTAAGACGTATGCTAAAAGAAAATCCAGATATTAGTTTGGTTCTAGCTAAAGATATTATGGGTAAAAATCCTAAAACCATAGCTGCTGATGCAATGGCAATTCAAGCTTTAAAAACTATGGAAAAGAATAATATTACTCAAATTTTAGTAGAAGATGGCACAAAATACGTAGGAGTTGTACATTTGCATGATTTATTAAAAGAAGGAATTTTTTAAAATGGCGAAAGCAGAAAAAGAAATGTCGTTTTTAGACCACGTTGAAGAATTAAGGTGGCATCTTGTAAGATCTAGTTTAGCTATAATCTTCTTCGGAATTATAGCCTTTATATTTAAAGGTTTTATTTTTAATACTATTTTATTTGCTCCAAAAGATGCAAATTTTTTAACATATAGAGTGTTTTGTAGCATTTCTCAATTTTTTGGTACTGATGGACTTTGCATTGAAGATATTCCTTTTACGTTCCAAAGTTTAGCAATGGCAGAACAATTTAGTGTTCATATTTGGACCTCTATAACTGTTGGTTTTATTATTGCATTTCCATTTATAATATGGGAAGTTTGGAAATTTATAAGTCCTGGGTTATACGAAAAAGAACGAAAAAGTGCCAAAAGCTTTATCATTATTTCTTCATTCTTGTTTTTTATTGGTGTTTTATTTGGATACTATGTAGTAACACCACTTTCAGTAAACTTTTTAGGAAACTACTCTGTTAGTGATGCTGTTGAAAGAAATATTAAAATAGGTTCTTACATATCTTTAGTACGCTCATCTTTACTAGCTTCTGGCCTAATTTTTGAGTTACCAATAGTTATGTATTTTCTTACTAAAATGGGTTTAATTACTCCAGATTTTTTAAAAAAATATAGAAAACATGCCTTAGTTTTAGTACTTATATTAGCTGCTGTAATAACACCTCCAGATATTATTAGCCAAATAATTGTAGCTATTCCAATCCTTTTGTTATATGAAGTTAGTATCTATATTTCAAAAGTTGTAATTAAAAGTGAACTCAAAAAAAGTAAACAAAATGCCTAATCAAGTTGAAGAATTTAATGCATATCGTTTAAAAATGAACGATAAAATTTTAGCTGATAACAATAAAGTTATAAAACGTATTTTTAATTTAGATACAAACGCATTTAAAGAAGGACATTTAGATGTAAAAACTAAAGAATTATTAGGCTTAGTAGCATCAACCGTTTTAAGATGTGATGATTGCGTAAAATACCATTTAGAAACCTGTTTTAAAGAAGGAATTTCTAAAGAAGAAGTAATGGAAACACTTTCCATAGCTACTTTAATTGGTGGAACCATTGTTATTCCGCATTTAAGAAAAGCTTATGAATTTTGGGAAGAATTAGAATTAAATGAAAATAGCTAAATAAAATATTGGCTATTATAATGATAAGTGATATATAAAATTAAAGCGTAATTGATAAAACAATAATTAATTAATTTACGTTTTAACCATTAAACAAAAAATAATGAAGCTAAGAGCAGAAAATATTAAGAAAAAATACGGTAGCAGATATGTAGTTAAAGGAATTTCTGTTGAAGTTGAACAAGGAGAAATTGTTGGTTTATTAGGACCGAATGGTGCTGGAAAAACCACGTCTTTTTACATGATTGTTGGTATGATTAGACCAAATGAAGGTGATATTTATTTAGATGATGAAAAAATCACCGATTTTCCAATGTATAAAAGAGCTCAAAAAGGTGTTGGTTATTTAGCTCAAGAAGCTTCTGTTTTTAGAAAACTATCTGTAGAAGATAATATTATGTCTGTATTACAATTTACAGGGCTTTCAAAAAAAGAACAAAAAGAAAAACTAGAATCACTTATTGAAGAATTTAGTTTAGACCATGTTCGTAAAAACCGTGGCGATTTACTTTCTGGTGGAGAACGTAGAAGAACTGAAATTGCTCGTGCATTAGCATCTGATCCTAAATTTATTTTATTAGATGAACCTTTTGCTGGTGTTGACCCAATTGCAGTTGAAGATATACAAAGTATTGTAGCGCATTTAAAAGATAGAAATATTGGTATTTTAATTACCGACCACAACGTACAAGAAACCTTAGCTATTACAGACAAAACCTATTTAATGTTTGAAGGTGGAATTTTAAAAAAAGGTACTCCTGAAGAATTAGCCGCAGATGAAACTGTTAGACGTGTTTATTTAGGTAAAGATTTTGAACTTAAAAAGAAACGTTTTTAGTTCTTATATTGAATTATAACTTTTTAATATTTTACTTTTTTTTCTTTAAAAAACAAAGACATTAACACATATACAATTATTACAACAGGTATTGCTACAAATTTTAATGCAATACATAAAATTGCCGTTAATAATATAAAACTAAATTTAATCTTATTATTTTTCCAACTATAATCTTTAAATTTTAAAGAAAATAGTGGAATTTCAGCATTCATTAAAATACTTAAAACTATAGTTAATCCAATTAAAAATAGTTTATTTTCTATAATAACTGTAGCTATTTCTAAAGAACTATAATTTAAAATTAAGGGCAAAGACAATACCACCAAAGCCGCAGCGGGTGTTGGCAAACCTATAAAAGAACTCGTTTGTCGCTCATCAATATTAAATTTTGCTAACCTATATGCTGCTGCCAATGTAACTAATAAACCAAAAAATGGAACTAATTCTATTTCTTGTGTTTTCCAAGAAACAATTTCAGTATTAAAAATTTCAACTGTATTTTTTGTTTGCAATAATTTATAAAGCACAACACCAGGCACTACTCCGCTTGTAACAACATCTGCTAAAGAATCTAACTGTTTTCCTAATTCGCCTTGTACTTTAAAAATACGAGCTGCAAAACCATCAAAAAAATCAAAAAATATACCTAAAAAAACAAAATAAGCCGCTAGTTCTAATTCATTATTTACAGCAAAAATTACAGCAATTGTTCCTGAAAATAAATTTAACAGCGTAAGAAAATTTGGAATGTATTTTTTAAACGACATCTTTTATATTTTTTGTAAATTTAGCAAATTGTTTTCAGTAAATTAAAGTATCATTATTTTTTAATATTTTAGTATATATGCCCATAATAGAATCTAATTATAAACCTTCACTTCTTTTTAAAAATGTACATTTAAATACCGTTTATAAAACATTATTTTATTCAAAAAAAAACACTTATAAAAGAGAACGAATTACAACTAAAGACAACGATTTTTTAGATTTAGATTTTTCTATAAATAATTCTAATACATTGGTAATTGCTCTTCACGGACTAGAAGGAAGCTCTAAATCAAAATATATAATATCCGTTGTTAATTACTTAAATAATAACAATATAGATTGTGTTGCTGTTAATTTTAGAGGGTGTAGTGGTGAAGATAACAACAATATTTACTCTTATAATAGTGGGCAAACAGAAGATATAACAACTATAATTAATTATATTCTAACCAACTGTAATTACAAAAACATAGTGCTTTTAGGTTATAGTATGGGTGGAAATATTACGCTTAAATATTTAGGTGAAACCGCAAAAATTCCACCTCAAATTAAAGGTGGTATTGCAATTTCTACACCGTGTGACTTAGAAGGTTCTTCTATTGCTTTGTCCAGTTGGTACAATACTGTATACATAAAAAGGTTTATGAGAAGTTTAAAAAAGAAGACCTTACTAAAACTAGAAAAATTTCCAGATTGTAAAATAGATAAAAATGCAATTGCTAAAGCCAAAACGTTTACTGATTTTGACAATGCCGTTACCGCACCACTTTTTGGCTATAAAAATGCACAAGATTACTGGAGACAATGCAGTTCTAAACAGTTTTTAAAAGAAATAAAACTACCAACGTTAATTATAAATGCTTTAGACGACACTTTCCTATCTAAAAGTTGTTATCCCTTTGATGAAGCCAAAACTAATAATAACTTATTTTTAGAAACTCCTAAATATGGTGGACACGTTGGTTTTAATTCTTCTAAATATGGAAAAGATTTACTGTGGAGCGAAAACAGAATTTTAAACTATATTAATCATATTATTTCTAAATAATTTACATTTACTTATAAAGTTTTTTTACTTTCGTTTTAAATATATAACAACTTGAAAAAATATCTACTACTCTTTTTATTTTCTACACAACTAATTATGGCACAATCTGTCCGTAAATATTCCAATGAATTTTTAAATATTGGTGTAGATGCAGCCGCTTTTGGAATGAGTAAAGCTGTTGTTGCAACTAGTAACGACGTAAATTCTTCTTATTGGAATCCTGCGGGTTTAGTAGCTGTTAAAAATTATGAAGGTTCCATTATGCACGCTGAATATTTTGAAGGAATTGCAAAATACGATTATGCGGCTTTTGCAATGCCAATTGATGATAAAAGTGCTGTTGGTATTTCAATAATTAGATTTGGTGTAGATGATATTTTAAATACCACAGAACTTATTGATAGTGAAGGAAATATAGATTACAATAAAATTAGTTTGTTTTCTGCGGCAGATTATGCTTTAAATTTATCGTATGCAAGAAATTTAAATATTGAAGGATTAAATGTTGGATTAAATACTAAAATTATAAGAAGAATTATTGGCGATTTTGCAACATCTTGGGGTTTTGGACTAGATGCTGCTCTTCAATATAAAAAAAACGATTGGAAATATGGAGTAATGTTAAGAGATATTACAACCACGTATAATTCTTGGAATATTGATGAGAAAGAGTTTGAAAAAATCCAAAATGCAATTCCAGATCAAAATCAAGAATTACCTGAAACCACTGAAATTACACTTCCAAAAGCGCAAATTGGTGTTGCACGAAAATTCAATATTTCAAAATATTTTAATTTGCTTTCCGAATTAGACCTTAATCTTCGTTTTACAAAAACAAACGATATTATTTCATCTGATGCTATAAGTATAGATCCTGCTCTAGGTTTTCAACTAGATTATACAGACTTGGTATATTTAAGAGCTGGAATTGGTAATATTCAAAAAGAATTACAATTCGATGAAAGTACAGAAACATCGGTACAACCTAATTTTGGCGTTGGTTTTAAATACAAAGGAATTCAAATAGATTATGCACTAACAAATATTGGTAGTGTTGGAGCAGCACTCTATTCAAATGTTTTTTCTATAAAAGTTGATTTTGAAAATTTTAGATAATTATGAATCCTAAACACTTCTTCTTTTTAATTGCAGTATTATTTTCAATTAATTTTCAGGGACAAACAAATCTTTCCGAAAAAGCAACAATAAGTGTTGTTACTTGCGGACCAGGTAGTGAATTATATGCTTCTTTCGGACATAGTGCTTTTAGAGTTTTTGACCCCATTAATAAAATTGATAAAATATATAATTACGGAACATTTAATTTTGATGCTCCTAACTTTTATTTAAATTTTGCTAAAGGAAAACTAACTTACCAGCTATCAACCACTAGATTTGGATATTTTTTACAAATTTATAATTATGAAAAAAGATGGGTTAAAACTCAAGAATTAAACTTAAATAAAGGGCAAACACAAGCAATTTATAACTTCTTAGAAAACAATGCTAAACCTGCTAACAAAGATTATCAATACGATTTCTTTTACAACAATTGCTCTACAAAAATAGAAGAAGTTATAAAAGGAATTTTAAAAGATAGCGTAACGTTTAACAACAACCATATTACCACACAAAAAACACATAGAGATTTAATTGCAGATTATACAAAAAATCAGAAATGGGGTAAATTTGGAATTGATTTAGCCTTGGGTTCTGTAATAGATAAGAAAGCAACAAAAGACGATTATAAATTTTTACCAGACTATATTTTTAGCGCTTTTGAACATGCTACAATTAACACCAAAAATGGAAAACAACCTTTGGTAAAAGAAACAAAAACTGTTTTAAATCCAAAACCTAACCAAGTTTTAAAACCTTTATCTTTTTTGACTACACCTTTATTTGTATTAAGCTGTGTCAGTTTATTAATTTTATTTTTAAGTTATAAAAATTTTAAAAACAACACAAGATCTAAATGGTTAGATTTTTCACTTTTCTTTATAACTGGAATTGTTGGAATTGCAGTGCTATTACTTTGGTTTGCTACCGACCACACGGCAACATATAAAAATCTTAATTTTTTATGGGCATTTGCTCCAAACTTAATAGTTGCATTTTATGCTATAAAATTAAAACTAACTAAATGGACACTTTATTATACATTACTATTAATAAGCTTAATTGCACTTGCTTTTATACTTTGGATTTATAAAATACAAGTATTTAATATTGCAATGCTTCCTTTATTAGTTGCTTTATTAGTACACTATTTATTTTTACTAAACTTTATTCATAAAAAAATAAAGTAGTCCTCTTATTATTTAGAAAATAAAGCAATTATTTATTTTTAATAAAATTATAAGATTGTAACCCTAATGCAATATAAGCTGAAATAAGCGCGATATGAATCATAGATTGCATCCAATCTCCTCTTGTAATATACACTGTAAAAAGGGCTACAATTAATATAAAAGCTGCATATAAACTAGCATAAAATGTTTTAAAATTTAATAGTATTAGTAGACCTGCTATCAATTCTGAAACAGCCAACCATATTGCTAAAGCATAAGTCCCAGATTCTCCTAAAAATCCAAACCCAATTCTTTGTAAAGAGTTAGCCATTTTTTCTAAGCCAACACCTCCAAAATATTCAACAACAAGTTTTTCTATTCCTCCCCACACAAAAAGAAAGCCCAAACCTAATCTTAATACTTTATTCCCTAATTTATCTAATTCACTTTTATTCATTCTATTTATTGTATTAAACTAATGCTCCATTTGCTCCAATTACTTGTCCAGAAATCCATTTAGAATCATCATTTGCTAAAAACAATACTACTTTTGCAATATCTATAGGTTTTGCCAATCTATTAAAAGCATTCATAGCACTTAACTTAGCAATTTGCTCTTCAGACTTGCCATTCATAAAAAGTTCGGTTTCAGTTGCACCAGGTGCAATAGCATTAACAGAAATACCTCTTCCTATCTCTTTAGCATAAACTCTTGTCATTTGTTCAACTGCAGCTTTTGTGGCTGAATAAATAGCATACGTAGGTAACATTAATTTTGTGGTACTTGAAGAAAAATTAATAATAATTCCATTATCAGCCAATTTACTATCTGCTTCTTGCAGTGTATTAAAAATACCTTTTACATTAACATTAAATTGTTTAGAAAAATCTTGTTGAGTACAATCTTTTAATTTTTTTGAAATCATAGTACCTGCATTATTAACCAAAACATCAATTCTACCAAAAGATTCTATTGATTTATCAAATAATTGTTTAACCTGATCTCTATCGCTAACATCAGCTTTTATAGCAATAGCTTCTCCTCCATTTTTTTGAATTTCATTAACTGTTTCATCAGCTTCTTTCTGACTATTAGAATGATTGACAATAATTTTTGCCCCATTTTTTGCTAAAAGAATAGCAACTTCTCTTCCAATTCCTTTAGAAGAACCCGTAACTAAAATTACTTTATTTTGTATATTACTCATTAGTTTGAAATGATTTTAATTTATAAATTGAAAATATAGATAGTACAATAGCGATTACAACTAATAGTAATACTGGTTGTGGTCTAACAAAAAATTCTATTAACAAGGCTGATAACATTGTTGCTAATAAAAAAAGGTATGCAATTTTACCGATTATTATTTTATTTTTAAGCATATAAGCTACAATTAAAAGAGCCATTGCTAATTCAGAAAAACCTGTAAATAGCCTAAAGAAATCGGCATTGATCCCCAAAACGCTTTCAAATTGAACAAAACCAGCAACACTTTGCGGTAACCCTAAAATTTTAGGGTAAGCAAAATATAAAAGCACTAGTACTGATATTATATTTATAGTTTGATGGATTATTTTTTTCATCTTATTCTAATGCAATTAACTTATCGGTTACTAATTTTAAATTAGATTCATTTATTTCTGGATTTGGAGCTAAAGGATATAATTGAGCTCCTGGTCTACTAATAAAAGCGCCTCTCCATCCTGCCCAAATTGCACCAGCAATATCCCAACCATGGGCTGCAACTAATAAACATTCACTTGGTTTAATTCCCATTTTTCTAGCTGCCCAATCATATGCATCTGCATGTGGTTTAAATTTCCCCATATCTTCAATACTTAAACGTTGATCAAAGTAATCAATTAATCCTGCATTTTTAAATTGAGTTTCAACTCCTTTATTTGAAGAATTTGTAAATGACACCAACTTATAACCTGCCTTTTTTAAGCTTTCTAAAGATGATTTCACCTCTGGATGTGCTGGTAAAGAACGTATTGGTGTAAGAATTGCTTCTCTAGCTTGTGCTTCTGTTAAGCTAATATTATTGTTAGCTGCTACCATTTGCAATGCGGCAGCACCAATAATACCAAAATCATTGTATTGTCTTCCAACAGTTGAAACCAACGAGTATTGTAACATAGTTGTAAACCAAAGCGGTAATAAATCATTTCTATTCCCTAGAACTTTACCTACACTTTCTTTCATAGCTGTTAAGTCTAATAAAGTTTCATTTACATCAAAAAACAAAACTTTTGGTCTTGTACTACTAATTTCTTTAGTGTTTTCAACTGTATTTGCTGCAATTCCAAATTGTGGTGTAGCTGCAATTCCTAATCCTAATAAGGTAGATTTTTTAATAAAATCTCTTCTTTCATTTCTCATATTATTTGTTATTTATAAAACATACCATTTAGTATGTTTTTAGTTAAAAAAAATTTAAACTTTTAGTTGTTTTAAGTAAAAAGAGAGACCCGATACAAAATCATCTAATACAGAATCGTTATCATATAGTTTTCTAATTCCTCTAATACCTTCAAAGGCACTTATTAAATAAATTGCCACAGCTTCACTGGAAATATTTTTTTTAATAGAATGTTCATACTTGCCTCTTTCTAATAATTGTACCAAAGCTTTTTTCCACAATTCAACAATATTTTTAAGTGCATTTTGATATGCAATTTCATCATTTCCAATTTCATTAATTAAATTGTTCATTGGACAACCATTCTCCTTGTCATAAAAGGAAAACTCTTTAAGACGTTTTATAAAAACATTTTCTATTAACTGGTAAGCATCACCTGGCTCTTTAAGCGGTAAAATCATACCATTTACAACACGCTTTTGAACTTTTAAGCTAATAATTTCAAGACCTAATTCTTTTTTACTTTTGTAATGATGGTAAAAAGCCCCCTTACTAAAAGTAGTTTCTTTCATTATTTTATCAATACTGGTAGTTTTAAAACCATGTTTGTAAAATAGATTAAAAGCCTTACTTAAAATTACTTGTTTTGTTATTTCAGATTTTAACTCCTGTTGCATAATGCAAACATAACTTAAACATACTAGGTAGTATGTTTAAGTTATGTTAAATATTTATAAAAAAAATTTAATAACTCATTAATGTATTAAATGTCGCATTTAATTTATGCATATTTAAGTTATCATCAAATGTATTTTTAACTACTAATAATTTTCCTTCAAGTTCTGAAATTTTGTTATCTATTCGAGTTGTATCTCCAATAATCTTACTTTTTTCTAAAACAACTTTAAGTGCAGTTTGATAAGTAGATAAAATTGAAATATATTCTTTGCTTAAAGATTCTATTTCATCTCTAATAAATTTAGCCTGATTTAAAGCGTAATTAGGATAAACTAAGGCATTATTTGCTAAATGTGCATTATGGTCTAATGGCTTAGTGTTTATTATTTTATCAACTCTTTGCTGAACAATGCTTTTGGTATAATATTTATTAATGAGCTGTGTTAATGATAAATTTTCATCTTCTTCTGAAATAGCATTTGGAATTAAAGTATTTGAACGTTCAGTAGTAAATTGTGTTAATAATAAAACCAATCCTTCTTTTCTAATATCTAAATTTCCTAAGTTTTGTTCAAATTCAATTTGAGCTTTTGCCAACCCTTCATAGTGTTCTAAATATACTTTTAACGAATTCTTTAAGTCTACAACATCGTCTATTGAAGTGTCTTTGCCATTAAGGGCATTCACCATTACTAAATCTACAACCGACTTAATTGAGCTTGCAACCGGAATAGCACTTGTAAGTGTTTGAGTAATTGGAGATTTTATAATATTATCAACAAATAATAAAAATTTTGAAGATTTTACTCCGTTAATTTTGTTCTTTCCCTTTATAATTTCTTTTTCTAAAATAGATGTAATTTCATCGGATAAAGAGAATCCTAAATCTGAATTATCTGGATTATTCAAGCTAGAAATTTGTGTTAAATAATCACTGGTAGCATCTAACTGTTTAATTGCATTTAAACTAGCATTTGAAGCAAATACAAATTCTGTAGTATTAATTATTTTTTTTCTTCGTTGATCTAGTTGTTTTTTTAATCCAAAAAGTTCAGCTTCTGTTAAATTTTGTATTTTTTGATTGTTAGACTCCATTAATTCTCCAAAATTTTCAACTTTAAGAGCAATTGTATCTAACTTTTCTTTTGTTTTTAATAAATCAAAATAATTTTTGTAAATAACATTTACGGAATCTTTTAAGGTTTGTCCATTTACAACCGATGATGAAACGATTATAATAATTGTTAGTATTTTTTTCATATTATAAATTATTGGTTAAAACTGCTATAGTTTTTTATTTATTTTTTTGATAAAATATTTACATAAAAAAGAGGAGAATTATAATGTATTATAGGTTTAAAACACTATTTCACATACAAATCTTCTCTTTTTAAGCTTTTACATAACAATTATAATACCAAGAATATAAAATCTTTAAAAAATATTCTTAGTTAGTATCTCAATACTTTCTAAAAGTAAAAATATGAAAAATTCTATAAAACTATAAGTATCAAAATTGATTAAGTATTTAAGTGAAATTTACAAAAAGCCAATTAAAATTGAATTTCAACTGGCTTAGAATTAAAGTTGCAATAAAACATTTTAGAATAAACTTTCTAATATCTTTTTTTACTAATATCAACTAAATTAGCTCCTTTTGAAAAAGGTCTTAAAATAAATTGATAGGTATAAACTCTTGGCTTAATTAAATATTGCGGTAGTGGTTTTGCTCCCCAACTATCGTTTCCTCCTACTCCCATCTGTTTATAATCAAGATTAAGTGTTACCAGATTGCGTTTTTTTATATCAATTGTATGTCTATCTTCATTTTTACCATAAGAATCAAAATCTTCAATAGTATAATTTTGTGCGTTTACACTAAGTAAAGATGAACCAATAGCCATTAAACCAACTCCATTTTTATTTTGTAATGCTACCCAACGAACATCTGTTTTATTACCATTTTCTTGTGGTCTAACATATGCAAAATATTGATCGGATACCGAACCTGTGTATAAGCCAACAGGAGCTCCAGTATTTCTATCTGAATAGTTTTCGTGCTCACCACGACCAAACCAAGTTATTTTTTCAAAATCAACAGGTAACGTCATTTTCATTCCAATTCTTGGAATTGCAGGAAGGTCGAATGTTCCGTTCTGAAATTTGTTATCTACAATTACATCTCCATTACCATAAATGGTATAAGTAGTTTCAAAATACGAATTTCTAGCATCTTTTAGTAAAGATCTTACTGTAACGTGTACTTGATTATCTGTTATTTGTTCAGCAATTATTTTCTTTAAAATACGATCTTTACCCGCATTACGCCAAAGTTTATTATCGTACTGCATATTAAACCCGTGATCGTTATCAACAGGCGCTCTCCAAAAATCAGGTTCAAGTCCTGTTCTTACCAATTCAGTTCCTTGAAATTTAAAGGAATTGATAGTTCCGTCATTTTTATTAAACTGAATGTTAAAATCATCTCCTTCAATAGTATAATTAGCAGTCTGATTTATAAGTTTAAGGTCTTTAATTTTTTTAATTTTAACTATTTCTGCAGGTTTATTCCAAGGCATTTTTAATTGTTCCCAAGCAAGTTCATATCCATCTGGTATAAAACGAGTTGCTCCTTTTTGCAAGAGGCTAACTTTTAAAAAATATTCTGTCCCTTCTTTTACAGAGATTTTAGGTATTTTTAAAGTTAGTTCTTTATTTTCTTGTGCAGGCACATTAATACCTCCCATATTTTCTTCTGCAATTACAACTCCATCTGCCATAATACTCCAATAGAGGTCAAACTTATTTAGATTTAAAAAATGGTATTTATTTTTTAATTGCACTTTCCCATTTTCTAAATCGATTGCTGATACATCTAAATATTGGTATACTTTTTTAACCTCCCAATAAGCTGGATGAACAGTTCTATCAGCATTAACAATACCGTTGATACAAAAATTATTATCACTACGCACATTTTCATCTCCAAATTCACCTCCATAAACCCAATATTCTTCTCCATTATCTGTTGTTTTTACTAAAGATTGATCTACCCAATCCCAAATAAAACCTCCTTGTAAATGTTTATACTCTTCTATAGCATCCCAATATTCTTTTAAATTCCCCGTACTATTTCCCATAGAATGTGAATATTCACACATAATTAAAGGTCTGTCTTGTATTTTAGATGCATATTCAACAATACTATCAATACTTGGGTACATTGGACAAACAATATCTGTATGTGGTTTTAATTCAGCTCTTTCATAATGTATAGGGCGTGATACATCTCTTTGTTTAATCCATTCTGAACAAGCTTCAAAATTAGATCCATCTCCTGCTTCATTTCCTAAAGACCAAATAATTATTGAAGGGTGATTTTTATCGCGTTCTACCATACGTATAATACGATCTAAATGTGCTGCTTTCCAATCTGGTTTATTTGCTAAGGTAAATTCTTCTGTATATCCCATACCATGAGATTCAAGATTTGCTTCATCTACCAAATACAATCCGTATTCATTACACAACTCGTACCAACGTTCCATTGTAGGATAATGACTTAAACGAACAGCATTTATATTTGCTTTTTTCATTAGTTCAATATCCTTTATCATCGATTCTTCGGAAATAATATGGCCTGTATATGGATCGTGTTCATGACGATTTACCCCTTTAATTAAAACAGGAACACCATTTACAAGTAACTGTCCGCCTTTAATTTCAACAGTTCTAAAGCCTATTTTACAGCTTACAGCTTCAAGTATAGTACCTTCTTCATCCTTTGTTGTAATTATAAGAGTATATAAATTTGGTGTTTCAGCTGTCCATTTTTTAGGATTACTTATGTTAGATTTAAGCTTTATTTTTTTAGTATTGTTTTTAATAAATGAAACCGTTTCTACCATTTTTGAAATAACAGTTGTTCCATCTAAAATTTCTGCTTCAACAACAATATTAGAAGCTTTGTTAGAATTATAGCGTTTTAAATTTATATCTAAACTAAAAATACCATTCTTATAATCTTTAGTTAGTTCAGGTTTTGCAAAATAATCTTCAATATGTAATTTAGGTTTAGCGTAAATAAAAACATCACGTTCTATACCGCTTAACCTCCAATAATCTTGATCTTCAAGATATGATCCATCGCTAAAACGATAAACTTCAACTGCAATAGTATTTTCTCCTTTTTTAATATAAGATGTAATATCAAATTCAGCTGGAAGCTTACTTCCTTGACTATAACCTACCTTTTTACCATTTACCCATAAATACATAGCAGACCTAACTGATCCAAAATGCACAATAACTTTATGATTGTCCCAAGTATTTGGAATATTAAAAGTACGACGGTAAGAACCTACCGGATTAAAATCGTGATCAACAAATGGTGGTGTTGGCACCAAAGGAAATCTTTTTACATAAATTGGAATTCCATATCCTTCTATTTCCCAGTTTGATGGTACATCTATTTCATCCCAATTACTAACATCAAAATTATTCTGATAAAAATCTACAGGTCTGTCCGCCGGTTTTTTTACCCAGTTAAACTTCCATTTTCCATTTAAAGATTGAAATCTAGATGAGTAACTACGATCATTTTTTAATGCAGCCTCTTTACTTGTAAAAGGAAACATTGTACTGTGAGGTGCTTCTTTATTTTGTTCAAAAAATTGAGGATTTTCCCAATCGACTTGTTTGCTTTGTGAAATCATACTAGTTCCACATAAAAACAGAGTTATTAGGGAGTAAAATAAATGTTTTTTCATGTGATTAAAATTAATTTATATTGATAAACTTGGACTTATATTTTGAATATTTACTTGCTAAATCTTATTTTAAACATAGTTTCTCAGTAAAATTAATTTACTATAAAAACCTATAACAAAGCATATTTGGTATTCTAAATGTTAAATATAAGTTTATTCTACTTAGATTTTATAAATTAATTGTATTATTTACATTTATTTTAGTCTAACACATAAAAAAAGTTTAATCTTAATAAAAATTAAACTTCTTTAGCTATTATAAATATGTAATCACTTATACAACAATTTATATAGTATCAATAAATGTTTGTAAAGCATTACCCCAAATTTGATAACCGATATCATTTGGATGGCAAAAATCCAGTGTTACTTTTTTGGTAAGAACACCTTTTTCTGTCAACATTTTAGAGCTAATATCTATTAATGATATATTATTCTTATCTGCAAATTTTTCAAGTATTTGATTGGTTTCATTTATCAAAATTCTTCGCGAATTATTCGGCATTTCCTCACGTGGCATTATTTGCGTTAAAACAATTTTTGCTCTCGGAGTTTTTGACCTAACACGTAAGCAAATTGCCTTAATACCTTCAACTATTTCTGAAGCAGTATTTATACGTGCATTTTTAGTATTACTAGTATTATTAGTGCCTATATGAATAATTACCAGTTTTGGATCAAGCCTATCTAGTTCTCCATTATCTAATCTCCATAATACATTTTGAGTTCTATCCCATCCAAAACCTAAATTTAAAACTTTATAATTACCAAAGGTTTTTTTCCACGAATTTAGTCCATTTGCTTTTCTAGAAGTACCATCTGCATTTTTAAATGGAGGAAAATTCCCTCCCCAAAAATGCGTAATAGAATTACCAATTAATACAATTTCAGGATTTAATGAATCTTTTAATTTAAGTACATCGTTATGTCTTTCCCACCAATTATAGCTATCTTCTTCTAATTTTGAAACTGGTATTATTGCAGTATTTAAAGGCTTTTTATCATCTTTAGATTCATCTTCCATTAATCTAGACAAAAGAGGTTCCATTGTTTGAGCCCATAATTCTGCTCCTTTAGCATTTGGATGCAACCAATCTGGCATTAATTCATTTTTAAGTGAACCATCAATGTTTAAAAATACGTGGTTAACATCACAATAAAAAATATGTTTATTATCAGCTAATTTAGAGGTAATATCTGAAGCACGTTCAAGTATTCTACGGTGAGATGTTGGATTTGGTCCTCCATAACAACCAGGGAAACTACGAAGTAATATAATTTTAGATTCTGGACATTTTTCTCTAAATATTTTAATTATCTTTTCAATTCCAACTGCCAATTGCGATGCTGTATGGCGTGTTGGATAATTCTTTTCATCAATATTATTAGTTCCTATTTCTAAAATAATAACCTTAGGAGATTGGTTTTCGAGTTCTCCATTTTGTATGTTCCAAATAATATTTTCGGTACGATATCCTGAATAACCCAAATTTATAGCATTTCGAGAACCAAAATACTTTTTCCAAATAGCTTGATATGCAGGTTTTTCAAAATTATTTGTAATAGAATTTCCTACAAAAAGTAAATCGTATTTTTTAGCTTTAATTAATTTAATTTTCTCAGCATGACGCTTTGGTGAATACCCTTCTACTGAAATTGCAGCAGGGTTCTCTTTTTCTTTTGAAAGAGTCATTTTTCCGTTATTGAAAGCCTTTAAAATATCAACTACATTTTTATTTGATAATGTCAAATTTTCGGTAGTTGCTATATCTTTAAAAAAAGCAACTCCATCATATCCAATCCATGTTTTTGTAAATTCACTAGCAGCGGTATATTCTTTATTATTGAGTTTTAAACTATTTGCAATACATAATAGCTTTGTTTTTGTAACTAATGGTGGATTAATTGCCGGAAAAACAGTTCCTTCAGTTACCTCATCAAAACCTACAGGGTTTATTAGAGTTAATGCATTTGGACGTGCTTCCTCATCTAACTTATATACTGCTAAAGCTGCTGATTTTGCACCTTCATAATTTCCAACTATACAGGTATAATCCGTATTTAAATTAAATTTTAAATCTGATTTAATAAAATGAAACGCCGTTATTACATCTTCTAATTTTAGATGTTGTCCTTTTAAAGTTGCCACAGAAAACCCCATCTGGTTATATACCTTAAAAATAGAATCGTTGTTTATTTTTGCTCCTGGAATAAACATAACTAGACCTTTAGCATCTTCAGCACGATTTATTTGCAAGTATGAAGTTTGTATTTTATTTACATTATTACTATCTACAATTTTGCCTTCAAGTGTTATTAAAAACTCTTTTTGTTGTTGGCAACTTACAATACTAATAGAAAAAATTACGATGAATAACAATTTAATTTGTGATCTAAAAGAATTGAATTTAGATGGTATTTGCATAATAAAATTTTTATTTAATTAAAATTCAAAAGGTATTTAAGCTAATTTAATCACTCATTGTATCAGTAATTTTATCTAAATTTAAACTATTTGCCATAGCATTAAAAATATTATAATAAGCACTTTCATTATGATATAAATCTTCATGAGAACCTTCTTCAATAACTTTCCCTTTTTCTAAAACAATAACATTTTCGGCATCTATAATTTGTGAAATACTGTGTGAAATAATAATTACAGTACGTCCTTTTTTAATAGAGTCTAAACTCTTTTTAATTTGTTCAGTAGCAATAGCATCTAAACTTGCTGTAGGTTCATCAAGAAAAATAATTGGTGGGTTTTTTAAAAACAATCGAGCAATTGAAACTCGCTGTTTTTGGCCACCAGAAAGCAGTGTAGCTTTAGAATTATAACCATCTGGTAATTCTATTATTTGTTCGTGAATATGAGCTTTTATTGCCGCTTCAACAACTTCCTCCTCTGTAGCGTCTTCTTTTCCGTATAAAATATTTTCTTTTATACTTCCATTAAAAATATGATTTTTCTGCAAAACCAACCCAATATTATTTCGCAACCAAACGGTATTGTATTCCTTTAAATCTACCCCATCTAAAAGAATACTTCCTGAGGTTGGTTCAAAAAATTTATCTAATAAATTAATTACTGTACTTTTTCCTGCACCGCTTAAACCAACCAAAGCATTGATTGTATTTGGTTTAATTAGCATTGATACATTAAACAATGCTTTTGTACCATTTGGATAGGCAAAATCTACATTTTTTAACTCAAATTTACCCGTTATTTTTTCAGGAATATAGGTACCACCAAATTCTGTATCATTAGCATCCATAATATCGAAAAATGCTTCAGAATAAATTAAGGCATCATTTACTTCATCGTAAATTCTATGCAATTCTCTAATGGGAGCAGAAACATTGTTAAATAATAATATATGAAACATAATAGCTCCAATGGTCATTGTTCCATTTAACACAAAATAGGAAGTTAAAATAATTATAATAACCACTCCAAACTGTTCAATAAATACTTTAACTCCATTAAATAAAAAACTTAATTGACGCGTTTTCATTTGATTTTCGGTCATATTAAATTGAATATCTTCGTGTTTTTTACTTTCTGAACTTTCTCTGGTAAACGATTTAATAACTGTTATAGAATTTATTAAGTCTATAATTCCATTATTTCTAGATTCTCTAAAACCACGCATTTTTCGCCTAAATCCTTTTAATTTATTGGCTTGTAAACTACTGATATAAAAAAATATTGGGATGATACCTAAGCTAACTAAACCCACATAAAAATTAGCTTGAAACATAAAAAACAATGCTATAATTGCATTTGAAAATAATGGAAGAATGTCTAAAAAGAAGTTTTTAACCAATTGAGTTAAACTAGAAATACCTAAATCTATTCTTGTTTGTAATTTTCCACTTTCATTCTCTGCAGAACTATAAAACGACATTTTATAGGTTAAGATTTTATCTACTACATTTTGAGCAAAATCACGAGAAATATATATTTTCATTTTTTCGCCATAAAAATTTTGTCCATATTTTATTATAGCGTAAACCAATTCTTTTGAAAGTAAAATAATACTAATTGTAACCAGAAGTGAAATACCGTCTTTAAACCCATTATTCGCTTCTGTTAACAAAGTAAGTTCATCAACAGCATAACGTAAAACTAAAGCATTTACTTGTGCTAAAAAAGAACCTATTAGCGTTAAAAATAACGTGGCAATTACTAGATATTTATAAGGTTTTACATAAGTTATTAATTTTTTAAAAAGTTGAAAAAGACTTATCTGCCGTTTTTGTTTTTTAATTTTATTTG
This sequence comes from Lutibacter sp. A80, assembly GCF_022429645.1. GTDB lineage: Bacteria > Bacteroidota > Bacteroidia > Flavobacteriales > Flavobacteriaceae > Lutibacter. The sequence continues at coordinate 366,627 of NZ_CP092480.1, read as the reverse complement.
CTCTCAATGGTATTAAATTTTAATCAAATGTATCTAAAAAAGTTATAAAAGTAAAACTAGAAAGAGCTCATTAAATTTTATTTTAATGAGCTCTTTCATATAATTATTTATTATATAATTTATCGCAATGTTGCACCAACATTTTTTTCAAATGTTTGTTGCAGCTTCTGCATTACTTTATCAATTTGTTTATCGGTTAAGGTTTTGTTTTCATCTTGAATTAAAAAACTAACAGCATACGATTTTTTTCCTTCTTCTAATTTATCACCTTCATAAACATCAAATAAATCTACTTCTTTTAATAGTTTTTTCTCTGCTTGAAAAGCTAAATTATAAATTTCATTAAATGTAACTTCTTTATCTAGTAATAAAGAAAAATCTCTTTTAACTGCTTGGAATTTTGACAATTCTGAAACATTGATAGAAGACTTACCTCCTACTTTTAATAAATTTGCCCAGTTAAAATCGGCGAATAAAACTTCTTGCTTAATTCCAAATTCTTTATTTATGGCACGTTTTACAACTCCTAAATCTACTAATTTAATTTTTCCTAAGCTTAATGTAACTCCTTCTGAAAATACATCGTTTTTTGTAGGAGTAATTTTCACTTTACTAATACCTAAACGTTGTAATATTGTAGTTACAATTCCTTTTAAATAAAAGAAATCTGATGGTTTTTGAACCACATTCCAACTTTCTTTTGTTCTATCTCCAGAAACAAATAAGGTTAAATGTTTTTGTTCAGAATAACCACTTTCAAATTTATGGTATGTTTTACCAAACTCAAAGAATTTTAATGAGCTATTCTTTCTATTTATATTGTAAATAACCGACTCTAAACCACTAAACAATAATGATTGACGCATAACACCTAAATCACTACTTAGTGGATTTAACATAGCTACATTATGATCATCATTTATCATTTCTGAAAATGTTCCATAACTTGCTTTTGTTAAAGAATTTGCCATAGTTTCGTTAAAACCTTGAGCTACTAACTGATTGGCTACAATATTTTCAATTTTTACCTCATCAAACTCCGAAAATGCAATTGATGTATTTAATTTATGTGAAAATTCTACATTATTATAACCGTAAACACGTAAAATTTCTTCAATTACATCGGCTTCTCTTGTAACATCAACTCTATAAGCAGGAATACTCAATCCAATTCCTCCATCTGTTACACTATTAAATTTAATATCTAAAGAAGCTAATATATTTTTAACTGTTTCTCTAGGTATTTTTGCACCGATTAAACGATCCATTTTTTCAAAGGATAGAAATACTTGATTTGCTTCAAATTTAGTAGGATAATAATCCATTACTTCAGAAGAAACTTTACCTCCAGCAACTTCTAAAATTAAATTTGCAGCTCTTTTAAGTGCATATTTAGTAATATTTGGGTCAATACCTCTTTCAAATCTAAAAGATGCATCGGTATTTAAAGCATGTCTTTTTGCTGTTTTCCTAACTGCAACAGGATTAAAATAGGCACTTTCTAAAAATATTGAAGTTGTATTTTCAGACACTCCAGAATTTAAACCACCAAACACACCTGCAATACACATTGGTTCTTCATTACCATTACAAATCATTAAATCTTCTTCGTGTAATTCACGTTCAACTTCATCTAATGTTGTAAATTTAGTACCTGCTGGCAATGTTTTTACAATTACTTTATTGCCTTTTACTTTTGCTGCGTCAAAAGCATGTAATGGTTGTCCTAATTCATGCAAAACATAATTTGTAACATCCACAATATTGTTTATTGGAGTTAAACCAATAGCTTTTAATCTATTTTTAATCCAATCTGGAGAATCTTTTACAGTAATATCTGAAATTGTTACACCTGTATATCTTGGTGCTTTTTCAACATCTTCAACAACTACATCAAAACGTAAACTTCTATCATCTACATGAAATTCTGTAACTGATGGTGAAATTAATTCTAAAGAAATATCTTGTTGAATTAAACCAGCTCTTAAATCTCTAGCAGTACCATAATGACTCATAGCATCTGCTCTATTTGGAGTTAATCCAATTTCAAAAACTTCATCTTTTTCTATATTAAAAACTTCAGCAGCTGGTGTTCCAACTTTTAAAGAATCATCTAATACCATAATTCCATCATGACTGCTTCCTAAGCCAAGTTCATCTTCGGCACAAATCATTCCAAAACTTTCTTCACCTCTAATTTTACCTTTCTTAATTTTAAAGCCAGCACCTTTATCATCATATAAAGTAGTGCCAATAGTTGCTACTGGTACAGTTTGCCCTGCTGCTACATTAGGTGCTCCACAAACAATTTGAACGGGAGCTTCTTGTCCTAAATCTACAGTAGTAATTTTTAATCTGTCTGCATTTGGATGCTGAACACAAGTTAAAACTTTACCTATTACAATTCCTTCTAAGCTTCCTTTTATGGATTCTACAGTTTCAATTCCTTCAACTTCAAGTCCTAAATCAGTTAACAATTCACCTGTTTTTTGAGCTTCCCAATCAACTTTTAAAAATTGTTTTAACCAATTGTATGATATTTTCATCTTTAGATTTTATTTTTAACAGGGTGCAAAGATAATTAATCCAATTTAAAACATAGAAATTAAACTAATTTTTTGCTTCTCTACACTAAATAATTTTAACTAATATTAGCCCAAATAGTACTGTTTTTACTAATTTGTTGATATGCAATTCTAATAGCGGCATTTTCTGGAGCTTTTAATGACGCATCTTTTGTTAACACATCAATTGCAATACTTCGTGCCATTTTTAACAAAGGAGCATCTTTTACAATATCTGCTATACGTAAATTTAAAACGCCACTTTGTTGGGTTCCCATTAAGTTTCCTGGTCCACGCAACTTTAAGTCTACTTCTGCTATTTTAAATCCATCACTAGTATCAACCATAGTATTTAAACGAATTTTAGCATCTGAAGAAAGTTTAAAACTCGTCATTAAAATACAGTAGCTTTGTTCAGCTCCACGTCCAACTCTACCTCTTAATTGATGTAATTGAGACAAGCCAAAACGTTCTGCACTTTCAATAACCATAACACTTGCATTTGGAATATTTACACCAACTTCTATTACAGTTGTTGCTACCATAATTTGAGTTTCACCACTTATAAAACGTTGCATTTCGTAGTCTTTATCAGCGGGTTTCATTTTCCCATGTACAATACTTATTTGGTAGTTTGGCAATGGAAATTCTCTAGAAATACTTTCATAACCATCCATTAAATCTTTGTAATCCATTGCTTCAGACTCATTAATTAACGGATAAACAATATATACTTGTCTGCCTTTAGCAATTTCTTCTTTTAAAAATTTAAAAACCGATAACCTATTAGAGTCGTATCTATGCGCTGTTTTTACCTCTTTTCTTCCAGGAGGTAATTCATCTATTACTGAAATATCTAAATCTCCATACACACTCATAGCTAATGTTCTAGGAATTGGAGTTGCTGTCATAACCAAAATATGTGGTGGTAAGGTGTTTTTTTGCCACATTTTAGAACGTTGTGCTACACCAAACCTATGTTGCTCATCTATTATTGCAATACCTAAGTTTTTAAATTTCACTTTATCTTCAATCAGTGCGTGTGTACCAATTAAAATATCTAATTCACCAGATAGTAACTCTTTATGAATTATTCTTCGTTCTTTAATTTTGGTAGAACCTGTTAATAATTTTACAGAAACATTTAAACCATTTAACATTTCTACAATTGAATTGTAGTGCTGCGTTGCTAAAATTTCAGTTGGCGCCATTAATGCAGCCTGAAAACCATTATCTAAAGCTATTAGTATTGTTAATAGTGCTACAATTGTTTTTCCTGAACCAACATCACCTTGTAATAAGCGATTCATTTGTGCATTAGAACCAAGATCTTTACGTATTTCTCTTAACACACGTTTTTGTGCATTTGTTAAATCAAAAGGTAAGTTATTTTTATAAAAATTATTAAAATTATCTCCAACTTCCGTAAAATTAAAACCTTTTATTTTTACTTTTCTTACTAGTTTTTTTCTAATTAATTGTAATTGAATAAAAAATAATTCTTCAAATTTTAACCTGTTTTGTGCTTTTGTAAGTAGTTCTTGATTTCTAGGAAAATGAATATTTAATAATGCTTCACTTTTTGAAATTAACTGTAAATTTTGCAATATAGGCTGTGAAAGTGTCTCACTAAATTTTCCATTTACCTCTTCAAATAAATTCTGAATCATTTTGGAAACAACTTTATTTGAAATCCCTTTATTTGTTAACTTTTCTGTAGATGGATAAATTGGTTGCATTGCACTTAGCAAATTTTTTTTATAATCTGCTAATAAATCCATTTCTGGATGTGGCATAGAAAACACTCCTTTAAAATAATTAGTCTTTCCAAAAATAACATAAGCTGTATTTATTTTTAGATTGTCTTTAATCCATTTAGCACCTCTAAACCAAACAAGTTCCATAGTACCTGTTTCATCTTTAAAAGTTGCAACTAACCTACTTCCTCGTTTTTGTTGTACTGTTCTAATGTTTGTAATTTTACCAACTACCTGAATTTCAGAAGAATTTTGTTGTAATTGATTTATTTTAAAAAACTGAGTTCTATCTATATACCTATTTGGAAAAAAATTAATTAAATCACCAAATGTAAAAATCCCTAACTCCGATTTTAACAAATCAGCTCTGCTAGGGCCAACACCTTTTAAATATGATATAGAAGTATTTAAGCTATAAATGGACATTCTTTTTGTAAAAAAGACGAAGATAATAATTCAAGTAGCAATTAACAATATCTTATCATCTAATTTCGTATATTTGCAGACTTATTTTTTACATATGAGATTACATAGAAATTTAGTGTTTACCGTAATAGATTCAATAAAACTTATTTTTAATGAAGGTGAATATGCCGATAAAGTAGTGCAAAAAGCACTAAAAAGAGATGCGCGTTGGGGTGCAAGAGATCGAAAATTTGTTGCAGAAACTATTTACGAAATGGTGCGTTGGAAGCGATTATACAATGAAATTGCTGGAACAAAGTCTCATTATTCAACAGAAAATGTTTGGAAAAACTTTGCTGTTTTTGCAATCTTAAAAGGTTACAAATTACCAGATTGGAACCAGTTACAAGGTGTTCCAGAAAGAAGAATTAAAGGTAAATTTGATGAACTTCAAAAAGTTAGAGTATTTAAAGAATCTATTCCAGATTGGTTAGATGAATTAGGTGTAAAAGAGTTAGGTGAAAAACATTGGACAAAAGAAATTGCGTCTTTAAACATACAAGCCGAAGTTATTTTACGTACAAATACCTTAAGAACGAACAAAGCTTCTTTAAGAAAAAAATTAGCTGATGAAGGTATTGCTACTACATTTATTGATGGTTATCCAGATGCTTTAAAATTGGTAGAACGCGCCAATGTTTTTAGAACAGATTGTTTTAAAGATGGCTTGTTTGAAGTACAAGATGCTTCTTCTCAATTAGTTGCTGCATATTTAGGCGTAAAACCAGGAATGAAAGTAATTGATACTTGTGCTGGAGCTGGAGGAAAAACCTTACATTTAGCAGCTTTAATGGAAAATAAAGGTCAGATTATTGCAACTGATATTTATGAAAGTAAATTAAAAAAATTAAAAATTAGAACACGTAGAGCTGGAGTACATAATGTTACAACCAAAGTATTAGACACTACCAAAGTGTTTAAGAAAATGAAAGGTACTGCAGACAGAGTGCTTATTGATGCACCTTGTAGTGGAATTGGTGTTTTAAGAAGAAATCCAGATAGCAAATGGAAATTAGAACAAGAGTTTGTTGAAAATATTATTAAAACTCAAGCTGAAATACTAGAAAATTATTCGAAATTGGTAAAAGTTAATGGAAAATTAGTGTATGCTACTTGTTCTATTTTACCTTCGGAAAACGAACTTCAAGTTAAAAAATTCCTTAAAAACAATCCTAACTTTACAATTATAAAAGACCATAAAGTTTCACCTTTTAAAACAGGTTACGATGGATTTTATATGGCATTATTAGAAAGAAATAGTTAATATTCAACTAGCTAAAATAAAGTTTACACAACTTAATAAGTTAAAGGCGATGATTTTTTCATTGCCTTTTTCTCGTTTTATGTTTTTTAAAACTTAATACTAATTAATCATTACCATAAACAAGATTTATAAAATCTAATTTTTCTAATTTCCCAAAATAATTTTCTATAACTACTTCTTCAAGCTTTTTAGAAATTTCATTTTTATCGTATGGAACACTAATTAACAAGTTTTCAAGATCTGAAATTGGTTGTCTTCCAAAGAAATCTCCAAATACTTTAAACTCAGAAATAAGTCCTTTTTCAACAAAAATACGCAGGTCTATTTCACCTATAGCAAAACGTTTGCTGCGCTGTATATTAAATTTAGGTGAACGTCCATAATTCCATTCCCATAAATCATATTTTTCCGATTTTAATTGATGTACAGCTTTCCATTCAGCTTCAGTTAACTTATGTATTTCAAAATGTTCACGTGCTTCAAACAATCCATTAAGTAATTGCTGTTTAAAATCATCCATTGTAATAGGAGTTTTTAAAAACTCACTAATATTTGCAACACGACTTCTAACAGATTTATGACCTTTAGACTGAATTTTACTCATTTTTACTTGAAGCGCCTTACTAACTTCACCCATATCGGTATCGAATAATAAAGTACCATGACTTATCATTCTTTTTCCTGTAGAAAACTGAGCAGTACCAGAAATTTTCTTTTCATCTACCAATATATCATTACGCCCTTTTAACTCGGCATTAACTCCCATATTGTTTAAAACACGTATTACTGGAGCGGTAAACTTTTTAAAATTACTAATGCTTTTACCATCATGATTTGTTATAAAGCTAAAATTTAAATTACCCAAATCATGATACACTGCACCACCACCTGAAATACGCCTAACAACCTCAATATTATTTGCTTCTATATACTCTTGGTTAATTTCTTCTAAAGTATTTTGATTACGTCCAATAATTATAGACGGTTTATTGATATAAAACAATAAATAATCTGTGGAAGCATCAAAATTTCTTAATGCATATTCTTCTAAAGCTAAATTTAATTTAGGATCTGTACGCCCTTCATTATCTATAAAAATCATAGAATTTGTTTAATTTTGTAGTAAGCAAATATAAAGAATTTTAATCTATAATAGATTCTCCATTTAAATCTGTTGTAAGTATTTCACTCATATAATTAAAATACGGTCGCATTGCTTTAAAACTACTATCAACTTCATCTAAAAAATTAGAAGCTAAAACTTCTTTATCTGTAAAATTTCTAGTAACAATAAACTGTTTCATTCGTATTAAATCTATATCGGGATGCTCTTTATCAAACCCTCTAGGAGCTGTTTTTAAAGCTGTACCTTCTAGTTTTTTAAAATGCTTTATAAATGTTTTATTGTTTATTATAGCGCGAATTTCGGTAGTATCCATTTCAAATTCTTTTCTAATTCGCAATAAATCTTCTTTATTTGGTTCCCAAAATCCACCTGCTAAAAAACTCCCTCCAGGACTTATTTGTAGATAATAACCTCCTCTTAATTTTTTAGTTGCTCTAGAAAATGAACCAGAGAAATGCGTTTTATAAGGTGTTTTATCTTTAGAAAAGCGTACATCTCTATAAATTCTAAAAAACTTAAATCTATCTATTGTGTCATGAATTTTTAAGCGTTCCATTAAAACTTGGTAGCATTCTTTAACTTTTTGCTGTTCAATTTGAAACTGTGGTTTATTTTCTGTAAACCATTCGCGATTATTATTTACTTTAAGAGCTTTTAAAAAGTCAAATGTTGATTTTTCTATAGAAGTCATTTTTGATTTATTTAGAAATTTCAATGTACAAAAAGAGTTTACATAAAACAGAATCTTATCCGTTTTTTTTACTTGCTAATAAATAGCATAAAACACTTAAAGTTTTAAAAAATTAATCTTGATAAATAGGCATTGAAAACATAAACATACTTCCTGTATTTAAGGTGCTTTCTGCCCAAATTTTACCTCCATGCTTTTCTACAAAATCTTTACAAAGTATTAAACCTAGTCCAGAACCTTGCTCGTTTGCTGTTCCAATACTACTTGTTTTATTATCTATGGAAAATAAGTTATCGATTGTTTCTTGTGACATTCCAATTCCATTATCTTTTATAACTATTGTAACTGTAGTTTTTTCAATAATAGAACTCATATAAATTTCACCTCCAGGTTTAGTAAATTTAATTGAATTAGATAATAAATTTCTAAGAATTGTATTTAGCATATTTACATCGGCATTGATATATAAATTATGATAAACATTATTAAAAATACTAATTTCTTTATTTATTGCCTGAATTTCCACTAAAGATATTACATCTGATACTTGTTTTATCAATTCAATTTTAACTGGGTTAAAATTTATAGTTCCAGACTGTGAGTTTGCCCAAATTAGTAAATTGTTTAATAAATCTGATGCTTTTGTTGTTGACCCCTTAACAATTTTTAAAAATTTAAGTTGCTTTTCCTCATCATAAACAGCAATATTTTCAATTAAAAGCTCTGTAAAACCTATAATTGAATTAAATGGATTTTTTAAATCGTGAGCTATAATTGAGAAAATTTTATCCTTAGTATCATTTAATAATTTTAAATTATTAGTTTGCAATTTAATTTCTTTATGCATTCTACTTATTTGATAATTTTTAAACTCTAATAAATTATATGCTTTCTTTTTAGATGTTTGCTGTAAAATCAATATAATTACTAATAACCCAAAAATAATTATTGCAATTACTAAAAAGTACATTATCTTTTTCTCATTCTCATTTTTTATTGAAAGCTCATTAATTTTGAAATTAGATTCTTCTAGTTTATTTAAAGCAGTGAATAATATTATTTTCTTACGTTTATTTGTTTTAATAATAGTATCATTTAATGCAATATATTCCTTTAAATAGTTTAAAGCTTTAGATCTGTTCCCAATGTTTTCATAAACAGTAGATAGATTTTTTAAATTATACATTTTAAAGTCCTGTAACCCTAATTTATCGCAAAACTCAAGGCTTTTATTGCCATAATAAATTGCTTTATCATAATTTTTAACAGTGCTTTCTAAATCTGAAAGGTTTAAATATATTAATGCAAATAAATATTTATCTGTATTTAATTGAATGGCTTTTTCTAATGCTTTATTAAGATAAAATTTAGCCTCATCATACATATTTAACGTCATATAATAATCTCCAATATTATTGAAATTAATTGCAACGCCTTCATAATCTTTAAGAGCTTCTTGTAAATCAATAGATTTAAAATAATAATCTACACCATTAGAGTTTATATCTGCATCTATTGTAGCATTTGCAAGATTTGTATAACTAGTTGCAATACCCAATGTATCTTTTAGACTTGTGAAAATTTCTAAAGCATCGTTATAATACCTTTCGGCAAAATCATAGTGCTCATTACCATAATATAAATTACCTATACCAATATAATTATCTGCAACACCATCTTGATCTTTTAATTCACGATAATGGATTAGAGACTTAAAATAGTAATCAATAGCTTTATCCTCTTCAGTTAAATATGAATAATTATCACCAATCTGTTTTTTAATTTCTGCAACTTTTTTTATTTGGTTTAAATCTTCAAAATGTATTAATGCTCTTTCATAGTATTCAATAGCTAAAGCATACTGATACAGATCTTGGTAATACGTTGCTATATTAAAAAGGTATTCTGCTATTTGAGATTTAATATTACTTTTTCTGGCTAATTCTAAACCTTCGTTATAAAAATTGAATGCTGAATCAATTTTTCCTTTAGTATAATACAGTTTAGCTTTATCAAGAAGTTTTGATATTCTAGTAGAATCAGTTATTTTTTTAGAAAAGTTTTCTAATTTATTTGAATAAATAATATCACTATTATTAATTGCATTACTTTTAAAAGCAATTAATCCTAAAATTAAAAAAGTAATATTTTTTATCATTTATTATATTAATAGTGAAACTTTAACAAATAAGTTCAAGTTTTACATTATAAGGACTCAAATTTACTTATTTTTTTTAAATGAATAGCAGATAATTTAAATGTTAATTATTTATTAAATTTTTATTTATATCTAAAATATTATTTTTAGAATAATTTCTTATAAATTCTTTTGTCAAATATTGACTTCCTTCTAAGTTTATATTTTTATAAAATGCTAATAAATTAATTTTTAAATATTCAGATAACATATTTAAAGATAAAGGTTTATAGGTATAATGCCAAGGTTCATATTTAAATCCTTTTCTGGTTTCATTATTTGTGTAAACTAAATAAAACCCATAAGATTCCGCATGTGCATCCATCCATTTTTTTAATTTAGCATATACGCCATTTTTTTCATAATTACTTGTAACCAAAAGACTTTTAGGGGCTTTAACAGCAGCGTCAATAATATCAAAATCAGTTCCCCAATGGTGACGAGATGTTCCAGGAATAGTAGAATATTCAATTATTTTTTGAAGTGCTTCATTTGGTGTTAACCCTTGAGAAGTATATAAATTATACTTTCTATTCCAAATACTTTTTTGACGATCAAAACTTCTATAACCTGAAACAATTTTTATATTTATCCCCTCTTTGAGAGCTGCTTTTTGCATTTTTTTAAAAGCTTCTAATGTTTCTTTTTGTAACTTAAAAGAGGTTCCTTCTAAAGCTAAATCTCCCCTACCCATTAAAGCTTTTTCACTAAACTGTTGTTGAGAAAAAACTAAAAAATTTGACATTACAAAAAAACAATATAAAAAAAATCTAAGCATCTTTAATCTAAATATTTATACATTACAAAATGATCCCCAATTAAAGGAACCTCAAATTTATCACCATAAGTTAAAAAACCTTGTTTTTTATAAAAATCTAATGCAATAACACGTGCATTACACCATAAACAATTTATATGTAAAGATTTTAAAATTTCTTCGGCTTTTGATATTAAAAGTTTTCCAGCTCCAAAACCTTGATAGTTATTTAAAGTTGCCATACCTCTTAATTGGTATTGTTTTCCTTTAAAACTATTATTTTCAGCTTTCATAAAACTAGAAACTGCAATTAATTTACCTTCTTTAAATGCACCAAGATGAAACGTATCTTGATCAAAATCTCCTTTAAACTCATAAGGCAATGGTATATTTCTTCGCAAAACCTCCAATCTAATTTCAAAAGTTTCTTTTGCTGTAATTTCTTTAATTTCAATCATTTTTTAATTAAATATTATACCTAAAATAATTAATGTTTATTTCTTAAAGGATATTTACTTTATAAAACAAAGCTAATTTATAACAAAAAAATATATAATTATTTAAAAAATAAACTCTAAACCTAAATTAGGTAATTTAGAACATTATGATTAATTTTACTTCTAAATTAATATTTATTTCTTTTAATATTTTAAAAATGTATTTTTTAAAAACAAAACATACTTATTGCTTATCTACAACAGTAATCTACTGTTTGTTTTGTTCTTTTATGTCTTTAAAACGTAAAATTATCTTCCTGAATTAAGCAGGCATTACGAGTGTGCCTGAAAAACTCTTTACATTATCTTATAAAAAACTATTTTATTTAAAATATATTGAATAGCAATACTCGTTATTTAAAATAATGTATTGTTATAGAGTTTAAGTTGTTGAAAATTTTATATAAACTTTAAAATAATATACAATGGCTGTATTAAGAAAGAAACTTACAAAAGAAGAATTAAATAAGAAAAAACAAGAAAAAATTCAAAAAAAATTAGAAGCAAAAAAAATGAAAAAAAGAAAATCTAGAGCTTAAAATAAACTTCTAGTTAATATTAATGTTAAATTTTTTAAACAAACAGGCTATAGTTTTATAATTATGGCCTGTTTTTATATTTTATTTAAAGAAATAAAAAATAATATTTTAAAAATTATGTGTTAAATATTTTTTAATAAAATCAATAAATTCACTCAACATATTGAAAATGAAGATTCTGAATTGAACACTTTTAAAGTCTAAATTTTTTAGCATAAAAAAATTTAAATTTTCTTAAAAAAACGTTTGCAAAAGTTAAAAAGGATTGTATATTTGCATCACCAATTGCGAGAGTAGCTCAGTTGGTAGAGCTTCAGCCTTCCAAGCTGACTGTCGCCGGTTCGAGCCCGGTCTCTCGCTCAAAAAAAAGCCAAACATTTGTTTGGCTTTTTTTTATTTTAAACGGTTTCCAAAAAGCAACAATAATATAATTGGCACCCCAAGTATTACTACTGTAAAAGTACTATTTAAAAAAACTTCAGGATACACTAATAAAGTCAACCCAAAACCTCCAATTGCACCACCTAAATGTGCTGTATGTCCAATATTTCCCAACTGCTTCTTCATACCATAAATTGAATATAATAAATACCCAATTCCAAAAATATAACCAGGAATTGGTATTGGTAATGGAAACATCATTAAACTCATTGTTGGATTTAATAATATAGACCCGTAAATTATACCCGCAACGGCTCCTGAAGCTCCAACAGCACTATAATATGATTCATTTTTATGAAACATTAATGTTAAAATACTCCCTGTTATTAAACTTCCTAAATACAATATTAAAAACTTAATAACTCCTAATTTAAATATTATAATTGGAGCGAAAATATACAAAACATACATATTTAAAATTAAATGCAAATAATCTACATGTAAAAAACCAGAAGTAAACATTCTAATTTTTTCTCCTCTATTAATAGGTCCAATTTGGAATTTATACTTATCAAAAAACAAACGATCATTAAATCCTTTTATAGAAACAAGTACATTTACAATTATTAATATTAGCAGTGTTTTATCTATATTCATTTAAATTATTTTAGCATTAATGTACGAAAATATAAAAAAATGATGATATTGAATTGATAGTTATTCAGAAACAAAAATTAAATACGATATTTGCAGTTGTTATTATGAATTTACTTATATACATTCTCGTTTACCCAATTATTTGGTTACTTTCTATTTTACCATTTAAAATACTATATTTCATATCAGATGGAGTATATTTATTAGTTTATTATGTAATTGGTTATAGAAAAAAGGTTGTTTTAAATAATTTAAAACTTAGCTTCCCTGAAAAAACTGATAAAGAACTTCTTAAAATTAGGAAAGCTTTTTACCATCATTTTGTCGATATTTTTATTGAAATGATAAAATCGTTTACAGTATCTAAAAATTCAATTTATAAAAGGTACAAATACACTAATATAGATTTTTTTACTGATTTATATAAAGATGGTAAAAGTGTGGTTTTAGTAGGTCCACATTATGCAAATTGGGAGTGGATAATGAGTTTAGACTCCTTTGTTGATTATAGAGGGTATGCTGCATTTACAAAAATAAATAACAAATATTTTAATAATAAAATATTAAAATCTAGAACTAAATTTGGAACTTCATTGGTACAAACTTCTAAAGTTATTTCTGAAATGAAAAACAATCAGAAAAATAATATACAAGCTATTTATGGTTTGCTAAGTGACCAATCTCCTCAATTAAAAAAGACTTTTTATTGGAGTAAATTTTTAGGTATAAAAGTACCAATACATACCGGTGCAGAAATGCTAGCAAAAAGATACGACTTAAATGTTGTTTATATGAATGTACAAAGAGTAAAACGTGGACATTACCAAACTACATTTAGTTTAATAACTAATGAAGCTACTAAATTTGAAGATTACCAAATAACTGATATTTTTTTAGAAAAAGTTGAAAAACAAATTAGAGCAAATCCTGAATTTTATTTTTGGACACATAAACGTTTTAAACATAAAGACAAAGCTCCAAAAGAAGATTCTTAATAACCTAAAAACCACTTTATTTCTCATTAAATATTCTTTATTCTTACACTGAAAAACAATTATAAAAGTATTTGAAATCTAACCTGATAATAAATTATGAGTAAAAAAATTAAATATGAAGCAAATGCTTCAAGGTATGACAAAATGAAATATAGAAGAACAGGAAAAAGCGGTTTGCTACTTCCTGAACTTTCGTTAGGTCTTTGGCATAATTTTGGAAAAAAAGACGATTTTAAAAATGCAAGAAACTTATTAAAATGTGCTTTTGATAACGGAATTACACATTTTGATTTAGCTAATAATTATGGTCCTCCTTATGGTTCTGCAGAAACTACTTTTGGAAAAATTTTAAAAAAAGACTTCAAAAAATATAGAGATGAATTAATAATTTCATCAAAAGCTGGTTACGATATGTGGCCTGGTCCTTATGGAGAATGGGGTTCAAAAAAATACTTAATGGCTAGTTTAAACCAAAGTTTAAAACGTATGGGATTAGATTATGTTGATATTTTTTACCATCACCGTCCAGATTATGATACCCCTTTAGAAGAAACTATGGGAGCATTAGATTTAATGGTTCGCCAAGGAAAAGCACTGTATGTTGGTATTTCAAACTATCAACCAGAAAGAGCAGCAGAAGCATTTAAAATTTTAAAAGATTTAGGAACTCCTTGCTTAATTCATCAACCAAGATATAATATGTTAGATCGTTGGGTTGAAGATGGATTGTTAAACTTAATTGAAAAAGAAGGTGTTGGTGCTATCGCTTTTTCGCCATTAGCGCAAGGAATGTTAACCGATAAATATTTAAATGGTTTTCCTGAAGATTCTAGAGCTATAAAAGATGGTAGATATTTAAAAACTGAACAAATTAAAAAGCAACTGGATAAAATAAAAGCTTTAAATGAAATTGCCCAAAATAGAAACCAAAATTTGGCTCAAATGGCAATAGCTTGGATTTTAAAAGATAAACGAATTACATCTGTACTAATTGGAGCAAGTAAAACTGAACAAATTTTAGATAGTTTAAAAGCTACTGAAAATACAGTTTTTAGTGAAGAAGAATTAGCATTAATTAACAACCTTATTTAATTTTATAAAAGGAACATTCATTTTTATAATTAAATATTTAATAAATTGTCTAGTCCTAAATAACCGATACAGATTATTAAAGGGTAAAAGTTAAAAATTAAAGCTGAATAATGACATCATTGTTCAGCTTTTTTGATTTGTATTGTTTTGGTTTAATTTTTTTTTGTGCGTGCATTTGTATTGGTGTTAGCATTTCGTTAGATAAATGAGGTCTTATATTGTTGTATATTTCTATTGCATTTTTGACCAGTTTCTTCTTTACTTTAAAATCTTGAATCTTCTGTGCTACACTAAATTCCTGTTTTAAAATTCCATTTATTCGCTCTGCAACTGCATTTTCATATGGATCATATTTTTCAGTCATACTAGGCTTAATCTCATTGTTTTCTAATAGTCTTTGATATTCATTCGAGCAATATTGCAACCCTCTATCAGAGTGATGTATTAATGGACTTTCTTTGTATTTTCTATTATTTATAGCCATTTCCAATGCCCTCAATGAACCATCCATTGATAAAGATTTTGACACATCATATCCTACAATCTTTTTAGAATAAGCATCTGTGATTAATGCCAGATACGAAGGGTTGGTTCTCGTTCCGATATATGTAATATCACTCACCCAAACTGATTCAGGCCCTTCTATATCCATTGAGCTGACAAGGTTTCTGTGCTTTCTAAATCTATGATGAGAGTCTGTAGTTATGTGGTAGCTTCTTTTAGGTATTATTAACATATGGTTAGCTTTTAGTATTCTAAACAATTTATCTCTTCCTACTTTTAATAGTGATAATTTATCCTTTAACAGAAAGTATAATTTCTTACCACCCAATCTTGGCATTAGCATCCGAATATCACGAACCAAAACGATAACTTTTTGTGCTACAGTTTGTTTATGAAGTCTTGATTTTATGGATCTATAGTAAACCTGTCTGTTTACCCCGAGCAAATCACAGGTAGAAACTAAAGTTTCTTTATATTCTTCTTTGAAGATGTTGATAAGTCGGGTGTGTAATTTTTTCTTATTTGAATATCATATTCCTTTTCTGCCATATCAACAAGCATATCGAAAATAATAACCTTTTTATCAGCACGTTCTGCTAGATGTTCAGCTCTAGCTTTCTGTTTTTCAAGGAGCTTTATTTTAGCTTCAAGCTCAAGTATTTTTTGTTCTGGAGTTTTTGACATCGTTTTTGGAACTTGGTTTTCCCAATCAAAGTTACCATATTTTTGCAACCATTTGGTTACTGTAGCGTCTCCCTGAATACCATATTTACGCTTGGCTTGGGTTTTTGTTAAAAATCCTTGTTCTACTTCTTCAACTAATTGAAGTTTAAAAGAAAGCGAGTAATCTTTTTGAGTTCGCTTTGCTGCACCTGATTTGTCTGATGTTTTCATTACACTTGTGTTTTAGTGTATCGCTATTTCAGGACGGGACAAATATTGAAATAAAAAAAAGGTGCTAATAAATTAGCACCTTTTTCTTTATTAAAAAATTAAATTGGATTTTGTTCTATAAGTGGATTCGCATCAATTTCATCTTGAGGAATTGGCCATATCCATCTATTATCACCTACTGGAACTTCCATAACATTATTATTTATAGAAGATTTATGATTAGATCCAGTTCTATCTAAAGGTAAATTTAATCGTTTTAAATCAAACCAACGGAAACCTTCACCCCATAATTCAATACGACGTTGCACCATAATTTCTTCAATTAAATCATCTCCTGTGTTAGTAGATAACGTATAATTATCATCTCTAGTACTAATTAAATCAAAAAGAACTTGAGCTGCAGAACCAAATTGATTGTCTCTAGCTAATGCTTCTGCTTCAATCAAATACATCTCACCAGCACGCATCATTGGAACATCCATACGACTATCAGATGTGCTTACTGCTAAAAACTTTTGACTAGTATATGGATATTTATTTGCATTACTAACCAGCTCCAAACCTTCATGTTCTCCAGTAGGATCCCAAAGAGTTTTACGCACATCCGTTTCAGAAATTTTATCATATAATAAATTATTTATAGATCTTGGATTAGCTCTAATAGAAGAAGAACTATAATTACGAGAAAGGTAACCTCCCAAATTTCCATAATAATTTGTTTGATCTTCTATAATATGACTTGCCCACATAAATTCACTATTAGCATCTAAATTATCTGAAAAACCTTTAGCGTAAGTATCTTTATCCATTAAGGTATAACCTGCTCTTGCTTCTTCGGCATACTTAACTGCGACATCCCAATTACCTTGAGTTAAGGCAACTCTAGCCTTTAATCCTTTGGCTACAGCCTGATTTAAATGCGATTTATTAGGTCTTGAATAACCTTCTAATAAAAGCATGGCATCATCTAAATCTGTATTTATTTGCGTATAAACAGCTTCAACTGTTGATCTTTCAATTGGCTCTGTTGAATTGTCTAATTTAATTGGAACACCTAACTGACTATTATCAACGCCTATCTTATAAGCTTCTGCCCAAGTTTGAACTAATTGATAATGACAATATGCTCTATAAACTAAAGCTTGTCCTTTAATAATATCTTTTTCTTCTTGTTCCCCATCTGCACCATCTACACCATTTATTAAAACATTTGCATTTGCAATCCATTTATAAAACATACCCCAGTGAGATGTATTATAAGAATGAGTTGGGCTTGCGTTCATAAGCCATCTAATTCCACTAGTCCAAGTAGCAGAATTAAATACGTGATCTTCACCTAATTCATCAATATGCATATTAAAATGTCCAGCACCACCTCTACCTTGACTATCGTAACGTATATATAAAGCTCTATGTATTCCATTTAAAGCACTCATTGCATTTCCTGTAGTTGTAATTACAACCCCAGAAGAAACCTGATCAGTTGGATAGGTATCTAAAAAATCTTCTTCACAAGCTATAAACAAGACATTTACAGCAAGTATCCCAATAAATATAATTAGTATTTTTTTCATCTTATTTATTTTTAAAATTTAACATTTACCCCTAATGAAATAATTCTAGAAGGTGTATACACATTTGAATTAGTTCCACTAAAGTTTTGTTGTATATCTAATCCTTTTCTTGCATTTAAAGAAAATACATTTTCTGCACTTGTATAAATTTGAGCTGTTGAAACTCCTAATTTATCAATCACATTACTTGGTAAACTATAAGAAAAATTAATTCTCTTTAAATTTAAGTAAGAACCGTCAACCAACCATCTATCAGAAGTTGCATTAAAATTAGACGTTTCAGTTGGGTCCATTCTTGGTATATCTGTAATGTCTCCAGGTTGTTGCCAACGATCTAAAATATCTACACTTAAAGCACCTCCATAATCACCTGCACTCATAATACTTTGATAGTTATAATCTATAACTTTACCTCCTATTTGATAGGTAAACATAAAACCTAAATCAAAATCCTTATAACTAAAAGAATTAGATATAGCTCCTGTTAAGTCTGGAATAGCTGAACCTGCATAATGATATTCTCCATTTGCTTGATTTGTTGTTACAATGGCTCCATCAACTGTACGTATATCACTATCATTTGCTTCAATTGCTTCTTCTGTAGGAATATATAAAGCAGCTCCATCAGCTGGATCTACACCGTACCAATCTTTTAACCAATAATCGTAAATAGAACGCCCTACCATTAATTTTTTAGATCCATTAATAATTTCTTCTTGAGGTAATTTTGTGAATTCATTTTTTACAGTTGCTGCATTAATTCCTAAATTCCATTTAAAATTATCCGTTTTAATAATATCGTAATCAAAACTAACCTCTACCCCTCTATTATACATAGAACCAATATTTTTATAAACACTTTCACTTCCACTTGATAATGGTAATGGTACTGCAAATAATAAATTATCTGAATTCTTGTTATAATATTCTATTATTCCGTTTAATTTATTGAATAAACGAAACTCTAATGCTACATCAAAATTTTCACTTGTTTCCCAGAAAAGATCTCTATTTTCAAGTGATGCTTGTAAAAACCCTGATTCACTTTGGTTGTTATATCCTAAATCATATAAACCTTGGTAAGCATACCAACTAATACCAGAATTGTTTCCAATTTCACCATAAGATATTCTAAATTTCATCATATCTACCCAGTCTAGTTTACTAATAAAATCTTCTTTATCCATACGCCAAGCTGCTCCTAAAGACCAAAAACTACCCCAACGCGTTTCTTCAGCAAACTTAGATGTTCCATCCTCTCTATAAGATGCGCTTAAAAAGTATTTACCATCATAATCATAATTTACACGTCCAAAGTAACTTTCGTCATTCAACACATCTTCATAAGAATATAAATCTAATGTTGTAACAAAATTGATTAATTCCGTATTACCGTCAGCAATTATTCCTGAACGTGACCCATCTAAAGCATTATACTTTTCTTTAATAGACTCATGTGCTAACAATGCACTAATATTATGATCACCTATTGTTTTTGAATAATTTAATAATTGATTAAAACCAACTACAGTTCTCCTTGTATAAGTACGACCTGCTCTACCTGCAGTAGCTCCATCACCCACAAATTTATTTTCAAAATCTGTATTATAATAATGACGTTCATCTATACTAAGATTAGTTCTAAAACTTAAATCTTTTGTAATTTGAAAATCGAGATATGTTTTACCTCCTAATGATGTAATTTCATCTAAATCTTCATTCCATTTAATTTCTGCTACAATATGTCTACCATTATTTGCATCACTTGGACGTGAAGCATCTAAATCATAAATTCTATCACCATTACCATCTAAAATATAATTTCCCGATGCATCATGTTGATAAATATTATAAATCGGCCCCATTCCACGAGCAAAACGCACAGGGTTAACATATGAACTTGTTTGGGAAGATGTTGCTTGAGATTGATTCCCTTGTGAAGTTGTTATACTAAGATTCAATCCTGTTTTTAACCAACTATTAGCTTTATAGTTTACATTTATACGTCCAGAAATTCTTTCGAAATCTGAATTTATAATATAACCTTCTTCATTTAAATATCCTAAAGACACATAATAGTCTCCTTTTTCAGTACCTCCTTGAAAACTCATATCATAGTTTTGACGGTACCCTATACGTGTAATAGCGTCTAACCAATCTAAATCATCATAAATAAGTTTTGCATTTGGATTAATTTTACCATCAGTCCCAACAATTTGATCATTAGCTACATTGTATGGATTATTTAATAATTCACTATAAATATTTTCTGATGCATAAATATTTGCATTATTAATTTCTTCGGCTGTATTTATACCAGGTATTGCTTGTGTATTTCTAAGCGCTTCCCACATAATTTCATAATATTGATCTGAATCTAACCTATCATATTCAGGTATAGACCTATCAACAATACTAGAAGTTGCATTGAATGTAAATTCTCCTTTTTTATTTTTTCCACTTTTAGTTGTTATCATTACAACTCCATTTGCAGCTTTGTTACCGTATAATGCAGTAGATGAAGCGTCTTTTAAAATTGTTAGACTTTCTATATCATTTGGATTTATAGAATTTATATAACCACTAAATACAATACCATCTACAACATACAATGGAGAACTTGAAGCTGAATAAGATCCTATACCTCTAATTTGAATACTTTGACCTGAACCTGGTTGTCCACTTGCAGATGTAACTGCAACACCTGCAGAAGCACCCTCTACAGCAGTAGAAACATTAGAAATTGGCCTCAGCTCCATTTCTTCACTATTTATTTGAGTGGCAGAACCTGTAAAATCAGATTTTTTTGCAGTTCCATATGCAACTACAATAACTTCATCTAAAAGGTTACTCCCTTCCATCTCTACATTAATTATGTTAGCTGTTCCAACGGTCTTTTCTACATTAGACATTCCTACATAACTAAATACCAAAATATCTCCAGTATTTACTTTTATAGAATACTTACCATCAAAATTGGTTTGTGTACCTATTTTAGAACCCTTTACAATAACATTTACTCCAGGTAAAGGACCTTCACCTTCTGTAACAGTTCCAGAAACTGTTTTCTCTTGTGCAAAAGAAATTTGCACTAATAACGCTAAAAATAACGTTAAGATACTTTTAAACTTTGTTTTCATTTAAAAAAGATTTAGTTAATGATTAATTGATTATTAATAAGATGCTCTTAACAAAAGATAGTTGCGCCATATTTTATAAGAATAAACATGTCGCATTATTTTTAATAAATTCATAAATTATCATCATCATAAAACTAAAAAAACCTAATATTAATCAATAAAAATAAAGTTTTAATAAAAAAAAACGAACTTCAATCTATTGAAATTCGTTTTTTAAGTAGATTTTAATCTTTTAATTCAAAGATTTTAAAATTATTCAACTTTTTCCTGCTAAAATTTTGTTAAAAATTATATTTAATTAATTCTCTTTTTTTAAAGTTTTATTAATTCTTTACTTTCAACATCTAAATACCTTCTGCTTCCTAAATAATGCTCTCCACACCAAGTATCATAAGCTTCAGATTCAGGGTTCATAGAATTTAAACGCACTCTTCTTGAAGAATGAATAAATTCTTGTTTCCCATTCCCTAACCAAATACCTACATGAGTAACTCGCTGTTTTTTATCAGCTGTTGCTTTAGTACCAAAAAACATTAAATCTCCCTTTTCTAAACCTTCTAACTCTAAATTTTTATCAACAATTTCACCTTTTAAAATTTGTTGCGAAGCATCTCTTGGAGTTACAAAACCATTCATTAAATACACAGTTTTTACAAAACCACTACAATCCATTGCCTTTGTTGAAGTTCCTCCCCATAAATATGGCGAACCTAACAGACTTTTAGCATAACGCTCTACTAATTCTTTAGATGGTTTTAAATGAATTAACCATTGCTTATATTTTTCGGCTTCGTCTTTTTTAATAAAACCAATTCTACCATCAGGAAATTCGACTTTAAAACTAGTTGTTAATTCTTCAATTAATTTAACTTTTCCTCCAAGAACCATATCTGTTAAAATAATTTTGAAATCAGAATCTTGATAAGAATTACCTGTAGTTTTTGTATAAATTATAAGTTCAGATTCATTCCATTTATTTAATTGATCTTTTGTAAAAAATGCAATTCCACCATTATCTACCCAAGCAATATATTTTTCTGGAGTTTGTACTAACGAAAATGATCCTTCATTTTTTAAAACTTTTAATTCTGTTCCTAAAATAACTTGGGTAACCAATTCTGCTGAGTGTTTTCCTTTACCTCTTAAGTTAGCAGCTGAATTATTTGCCAATGCATACGTATATTCTCCAACAGTTGACTCTGGTAAAATTGAAACACTATCTATAAATGTTATTCCTTTAGCTGTTAAACTACTTTTTAGACCTTCAATAGCTAATGGATTATCTGTTTCTCCTTCTAATATTAAATTAGTTCCTGCTTTTTTATATGAAACGTCATAAATAGCAACTCTTTTATCTGGAGCATATTTATTTTTTATACTGTCGTTTAAATTTTGAAATGTAGTTATGGAACTTTGATTTGATTGACAAGAATAAAAAAGTACCAATACTAAAATATATTTTAAATATTTCATGTTTTATTTTAAGGTTAAATTAAAAATTAAGAAGTGTTTACTTGCTCAAATATATTGAATTTTAAACAAAAAAAATATAAAACAAAAAGAGATTCCAATAAATTGGAATCTCTTTTCTAAAGTACATTTGCCAGCCATAGCTAGTGTACCATTTTTTACAAACTATTTAAACTAGTCTTTATAGTTTCAATTTTAGATAAAGCATCTGCTTCTTTTTGACGTTCAATAGCAATCACTTTTTCTGGAGCATTGTTTACAAAACGCTCGTTACTTAATTTCTTTTGAACAGATTTTAAGAAACCTTCAGTATATTTTAATTCTTCTTCTAACTTCGCCTTTTCAGCTTCAACATCAATTGCATCACCCATCGGAATAAAATATTCGTTAGATTTTACTCTAAAACTTAATGCTCCATCAACTTTTTCAGTTACATAATTAATTGCTGATAAATTACCTAGTTTTTCTATTACTTTATCAAAATCTGAAGATACATTATCATTATTTAATACTGAAAATTCAATTTGATCTTTAAAAGAAATGTTTTTATCTTTTCTAATATTTCTAATTCCTGAAATAACTTCAGAAGCTATTTTAAAATCGTTGATTAATTTTTCATTTACTTCAACTAATTTAGGATATTCTGCTATAATTAATGCTTCTTCAGGAGTTCTTTCTGAAATATGTTGCCAAATTTCTTCTGTTAAAAATGGCATAAATGGATGTAATATTTTTAAATTATCTTCTAAAAATGAAATTACACTTTCCAATGTTTTTGCATCAATTGGTTGTTGGTATGCTGGTTTTACCATTTCTAAAAACCAAGAAGAAAAATCATCCCAAATTAACTTGTAAATACTCATTAAAGCTTCGCTAATTCTATATTGATCAAAAGATTTTTCAATATCTAATAACGTTTGTTGAAATTTAGCTTGATACCACTCAATAGCAATTTTAGCGGATTGTGGTTGCGCTATAGTTGTAGAAACTTCCCAACCTTTAATTAAACGAAAAGCATTCCATATTTTGTTTGAAAAATTTCTTCCTTGTGCACATAATTCTTCATCAAATAATAAATCGTTTCCTGCAGCAGAACACAACAACATTCCAACACGAACACCATCGGCACCGTATTTTTCCATCAATTCAATAGGATCTGGTGAATTCCCTAAGGATTTAGACATTTTTCTACGTTGTGCATCTCTTACAATTCCTGTAAAATATACATTTGTAAAAGGTTTTTCCTCTCTAAATTCATATCCTGCAAAAATCATACGAGCGACCCAAAAGAAAATAATATCTGGTCCTGTTACTAAATCGTTTGTTGGATAGTAATAATTTATTTCTTTATTGTCAGGATTATTAATACCATCAAAAACAGAAATTGGCCATAACCAAGAAGAAAACCAAGTATCTAAAGCATCTGGATCTTGTGTTAAATCTTCAATTGTAAACTCCTTCCCTACTTTTTCTGAAGCTAATTTCACAGCTTCTTCAATAGTTTCAGCAATTACAAAATCTTCAACACCATCTCCATAAAAATAAGCAGGAATTTGATGTCCCCACCATAATTGACGAGATATATTCCAATCTCTAATATTTTCTAACCAATGGCGATAAGTATTATTATAATGTTTAGGAAAGAACTTAATTTCTTCATCTTCTAAAACAGCATTTAAAGCTGGTTTAACAATGGTATCCATTTTTAAAAACCATTGTGCTGAAATTTTTGGTTCTATTACAACTTTAGTTCTTTCTGAAGTACCTACTTTATGTAAATGTTTTTCAACTTTTACCAAACAACCTAAGTCTTCTAATTCTTTAGCTATTTCTTTTTGAACTACAAAACGATCTTTACCTTCATAATGTAAACCAAAAGAATTAAGTGTAGCATCATCGTTAAAAATATCGATTACTTCTAAATTATGCTTTTCACCTAAAATTTTATCATTTGGATCGTGTGCAGGTGTAACTTTTAAACAACCTGTTCCAAACTCTAAATCTACATAAGAATCTTCAATAATAGGAATTACTCTTCCAACTATAGGAACTATTGCTTTTTTACCTTTTAAATGTCTAAAACGTTCATCTGCTGGATTTATACAAATTGCAGTATCTCCTAAAATTGTTTCAGGACGTGTAGTTGCAATAGTTAAAACATCATCACTACCTTCAATTTTATAATTTACATAATAAAGATTCCCTTGTTTTTCTTCAAAAATAACTTCCTCATCAGATAAAGTTGTTTTTGCTGAAGGATCCCAATTTACCATTCTATAACCACGGTAAATTAATCCTTTATTATATAAATCTATAAAAACTTTTGTTACGGCTTCACTTAGGTCATTATCCATTGTAAACTTTGTACGTTTCCAATCACAAGAAGCTCCTAACTTTTTTAATTGTTCTAAAATAATACCACCATGTTCATCTGTCCATTCCCAAGCATGTTTTAAAAACTCATCACGTGTTAAATCACTTTTATTTATGCCTTGCTCTTTTAATTTAGCAACAACTTTTGCTTCTGTAGCAATTGATGCGTGATCAGTTCCAGGTACCCAACAAGCATTTTTACCTTTTAATCGTGCTCGTCTAATTAAAACATCTTGAATGGTGTTATTTAACATATGTCCCATATGTAAAACTCCTGTAACATTTGGAGGAGGAATTACAATTGTGTAAGGTTCTTTTTCATTTGGAGTAGAATAAAAATAATTGTTATTCATCCAGTAGTTATACCACTTATCCTCTATGTCTTTTGGATTATATTTTGTTGCTAAACTCATTTTTGGTCTAATATTTGTAATACAGAATGCAAATGTACAATTATAAGCCTTAACATAAAATATTTTGAAAGCTTAAAAAAATAACTAACTTTACAATCTTAAATTTAAATTATGAAAAAATTTATAACACTATTATTTATAGGATTTGCAGCATTTTCTATAAATGCACAAGAAACAAACACTAACGGAACTAAAGTTGACCCAAATGCACCAGCATTTGAATTTGAACAAGAAGTGATAGATTATGGAAAAATTGAACAAAACGCTGATGGTGTTCGTGCTTTTAAATTTACAAACACAGGAAAATCTCCTTTAATAATCTCAAGAATTCAATCAAGTTGTGGTTGTACGGTTCCAACAAAACCAAAAGATCCAATTATGCCTGGTAAAACTGGTGAAATTGAAGTAAAATATGCAACTAATAGAATTGGAGGTTTTAATAAAACAATTACAATTTTTTCTAATGCTACAGAACCTACAAAAAGAGTTCGTATTAAAGGAATTGTATTAAAACCTGAATCTAACGTAGTTAAAGAAAAATCTAGTGTTTCTATAAAATAGAAATTCTTAAAAATTATAATTTGTTATTCTATTAGTAACAAATTATTAAAATAAAAAAATCTGAACAATATTGTTCAGATTTTTTTTATGACTAGTATTTAGAGTTTAAATTACCTAAAGAACATTTAATTTAAAACCAAGTTTCAATAAACTGTTCATTATTTTATTGAAATTAGTTAAACCAAATAGTAAAGTATTTAATTTTTGCTATATCTGGAATTTGATCTATAGTTACTTCTTCTCTACTAAACGTATTCAATCCTAGCTCTTTTTTGTCTATTGAAATAGTTGCATTTAATTCATCTATAAATAGTGTTGCAGATGTTAAAGTAGTTTCTACTTTATCTATCATATAGTTTTCATTTATATCTTTAAAAGTTGATTTTAATGAAATTCCTTTTTCTGTAAAATAGTTTGAATCAAAAATTTGAATACTTCTTATTTTTGATAAAGAATCATTTTGATTAGAAGGAACTATTTCAAGTAACTTTTTTCCTTCTTTAGAAAAAATAACATATTCTTCTTTATCAAGAGAAAATATTTTATCCTCTGAAGATTCATTTTCTTCTGGAGAATTTGATGCTATAGAATCTGTCTTAAAAATTGTCCTTAAATCTAAAATAGTAGTTTGCCTATTTAAAGAACCTACATTCCCTTTTTCAATTAGAAATTCATTTTTTTTCCCACATTGAATAAATATTAATGATATTAATACTATAAAACAATTTTTTAACAATGACATAATTTAATTACAATTTTATATAATTTATATAACGTTAACGTTCTTTTTTAGTAGAACTATATAACGCGTTTTAATATTCCTAAAACCCCTCTAATAAATGTTGCACTTGTTACAACTTTTAAAATAGGATTCATTTGTTTACTTTTACTTTTTGACGATTTTGAAGCTTTTTTATTTTTTATTTCAATCGCTTCTTTTTTATTAATTGCCTCTATTTTTTCATTTAAAATTTCATAAGCACTTTCTCTATCAATAGTTTCATTATATTTATAATATAGCCTAGAAGTATCAATCAATTGCTTCAACTCTTTATCCGTTAGCACATCCATTCTACTCATTGGAGCACGCATCATTGTAGCTGCTAATGGTGTAGGAATACCTTTTTCATTTAATACTGAAACAAAAGCTTCCCCAATACCTAATTGAGTTAAAGTCTCATCAACATCATAATATTCAGAATCTGGATAATTTTCAGCTGCTAATTTTATTGCCTTTCTATCTTTTGCGGTAAATGCTCTTAAAGCATGTTGAACTTTTAACCCTAACTGCGCTAGCACATCTTCTGGAACATCTTTTGGATTTTGCGTAACAAAAAACAATCCAATTCCTTTAGAACGAATTAATTTAACAATACTTTCTATTTGAGATAATAATGCTTTTGAAGCTTCATCAAAAATTAAATGAGCTTCATCAATAAAAATTACCAATTCAGGTTTCCCACTATCTCCTTGCTCCGGAAATGTTGAATACACTTCTGCTAACAATTGTAACATAAAAGTAGAAAACAATTTTGGTTTATCTTGAATATCTGTTAAACGCAATATTGATATTATCCCTTTTCCTTCAGCATTTGTTCTTACTAAGTCTTTTACATCAAAAGAACGTTCTCCAAAAAACAAATCACCACCTTGTTGTTCAATTTCTACTATTTTTCTTAAAATTGCACCTGTACTTGCTGTTGAAATTCTTCCGTATTCAGCTTGTATTTCTTCTTTACCTTCAGCAGTTACATATTGTAATATTTTTTTTAAATCTTTTAAATCTAATAAAGGTAATTTATTATCATCACAGTATTTAAAAATAATTGAAACTATTCCACTTTGTGTTTCTGTTAAGTCTAAAATTCTTGATAATAAAACAGGTCCAAATTCCGAAATAGTTGCTCTCAATCTAACTCCTTCCTGTTCTGAAATTGATAATACTTCAACAGGAAAATTTTTAGCTTCAAAAGGCAATCCAATTGCAGCGTGCCTTTCATCAATTTTTTTATGACCAGAACTTGCCTTTGCCAATCCACTTAAATCACCTTTTATATCCATTAAAAGCACTGGAACTCCTTTTTCTGATAAATTCTCAGCCATTACTTGTAACGACTTTGTTTTACCTGTTCCGGTTGCTCCTGCAATAAGCCCGTGTCTATTTAATGTTTTTAAGGGTACTTTTACAAAGGCATCTTTAATTGTTTCACCATCCAATATTGCTGAACCAAAAGTAATATAATCACCTTTAGTAGCATATCCCTCTGAAATCTGATTAATAAAAGCTTCTTTTCTTTCCATCTTAAAAATTTCGATAAAAATAAGATTTAAAACTCAAATTAAAAATTTCAACAGAAATTATATTCTATTTATTTATTGTTCGTGTTTATGTCTATATTTGCAGCATGATAAATGAAGAAACACAACAACAAATAAATTCGGGTAAAATGTTACCTTTAATGGAAGAATTTTATACAATCCAAGGTGAAGGTTTTCATACTGGAAAAGCAGCGTATTTTATTAGAATTGGTGGTTGTGATGTTGGTTGTCATTGGTGCGATGTTAAAGAAAGTTGGAATGCAAGTTTACATCCACCAACAAGCACAGATAAAATTATTGCAAATGCTAAAAAATATGCAAATACAGTTGTTATTACTGGAGGTGAACCATTAATGTGGAGCTTAGATTATATTACTTCTGAATTACAGTCTAAAAACATTAAAACGCATATTGAAACTTCAGGTGCATATCCACTATCTGGAAGTTGGGATTGGATTTGTTTATCTCCTAAAAAAACAAAACTTCCTCTAGAAGGTATTTATAAAGAAGCTCATGAACTGAAAGTTATTGTATCTAACAAACACGATTTTAAATTTGCAGAAGAGCAAGCTGCAAAAGTTAATAAAGCTTGTGAACTCTATTTACAACCTGAGTGGAGTAAGAGAGAAAAAATGATGCCTTTAATAGTTGATTTTGTAATGAAATATCCTAAATGGAAAATATCTTTACAAACGCATAAATACTTAAACATACCTTAAAGGCTAGTTAATTTTTCTTGTACCATTTGGTGAATTTTATAAAATTGTTCCTCTAAACCAAGGTTAGAATTATCTATTTCAATTGCATCCTCTGCTTTAACTAAAGGAGAATCTTCTCTAGTAGAATCAATATGATCTCTATATTCAACATTTTTAAGTATTTCATCAAAAGAAACTT